>JAFXGB010000020.1 GCA_017520235.1 Muribaculaceae bacterium
AAAAAACAAGAGATTATTGATTTTTATCTCACTAATAGTAGTAGATGTAATAATTGGGACTTGGTAGATTTATCTGCTCCTTATATTTTGGGGACACACATGATAGACCACCCATCTCCCACTCTGCTTAAGAAGCTTAGTAACGATAGCAATTTGTGGTGTCAACGCATAGCCATAGTGTCGACATTGATGCTTATACGACATCGGCGATTTGACGAAACCATCTCCCTGTGCAAAAAATATTTACCCCACCCCCACCCTCTTATTCACAAAGCGACAGGGTGGATGTTGAGAGAAATTGGGAAAAAGAATGAACATATCCTTACTGATTTTTTAGACAAACATTCATCAGAGATGCCTCGCACTGCTCTACGATATGCAATAGAGCGCTTATCTGTCGAAAAACGACAATATTATATGGCAATATCCAAAAAAACTAAGTAATTTTGCACATCCTAAATTATAAACAAAATGGCAAAAGAATTTAAGCCCGAGACATTGTGTGTCCAAGCAGGTTGGACACCATCAAAAGGAGAACCTCGTGTTCTTCCCATCTACCAAAGTACAACATTCAAATACGATACAAGCGAACAGATGGCTCGCCTCTTCGATCTTGAAGATAGCGGATATTTCTACACGCGCCTACAAAATCCCACAAATGATGCCGTAGCGGCTAAAATCGCGGCTCTTGAAGGTGGTGTGGCTGCAATGCTCACTTCAAGCGGACAAGCTGCCAATTTCTATGCTATCTTCAACATTTGCCAAGCAGGAGACCATTTTATCAGTTCCTCAGCAATATATGGTGGTACATTCAACCTGTTTAGCGTAACGATGAAGAAACTCGGCATCGAAGTTACATTCATTAATCCCGATGCTTCAGAAGAGGAAATAAATGCCGCTTTCCGACCAAATACAAAAGCATTATTTGGGGAAACAGTTTCAAACCCTTCTCTTGAGGTACTTGATATCGAGAAATTTGCTCGCATTGCACACTCAAATGGAGTGCCTTTGATTATTGATAACACATTCCCCACTCCTATTAATTGTCGCCCATTTGAATGGGGTGCCGATATTGTCATCCACTCTACTACAAAGTATATGGATGGACACGCTACAAGTGTGGGTGGAGCAATAGTTGATAGTGGAAATTTTGATTGGGACGCTCACGCCGATAAATTTCCGGGGCTATGCACTCCCGATGATTCTTATCATGGTTTGACATACACAAAAGCATTTGGCAAACTTGCGTTCATTACTAAAGCAACAGCTCAATTAATGCGCGATCTCGGAAGTATACAATCTCCCCAAAATGCATTCCTACTAAATCTTGGTCTCGAAACATTGCACTTGCGTATGCCTCGCCATTGCGAAAATGCGCTAAAAGTGGCTCAATATCTTGAAAAGAACGAAAAAGTAGCATGGGTAAACTATTGCGGTCTGCCAGGAAATAAGTATTACAACCTTGCTCAAAAATATATGCCCAACGGCTCTTGTGGTGTAATATCATTTGGACTAAAAGGAGGTCGCGATGAATCTATCCGATTCATGGACAACCTCAAGCTTGCGGCAATCGTAACACATGTTGCCGATGCTCGCACATGTGTTCTTCATCCTGCAAGCCACACTCATCGCCAACTCTCTGATGAACAATTAATTGAAGCAGGAGTTCGTCCCGACTTAATTCGTTTGTCTGTTGGTATTGAAAATGCCGATGACATCATCGCCGATATCGACCAAGCCCTAAACGCATAAGATTATGAAAAGATATATTACTGACTGCAATCATGATTGCCCTTCATTTAAACCAATAGTAGAATCTATTACACAAAATGGAGCGCCGAATGATGCACAAGTAATATTTTCAAAACGAAATACAGTATATACAATGATGATAGGAGACGAAAAACTTAACATCAAGGCTTTTCGTCTCCCAAACATTGTAAATGCATTTATATACACAACTCTTCGTAAAAGCAAAGCCTATCGCTCCTATCAGAATGCCTGCAAACTCATTGACTTGGGTTTCTTAACACCAAAACCTATCGGATATGGCGAGGAACGCGATGGGATAAAACTCTGCCACAGCTACTATATCAGCCAACATATTGAAGCCCTCAATATGAGAAATTGGCAAGATAAACCCGATTGCGAGCCCTTGCTACGGGCCTTTGCCAAGGAAATCGTAAGATTACACCATGCAGGAGTGTGGCACAAAGACTTCTCCCCCGGCAATATTATCTACACAGGAAATTCTACTGATGGTTATAAATTTTACTACATCGACTTGAATCGTATGCAATTTGGCATCAAATCTCGCAACAAACTCATGTCAATGTTCCGAGCCATCAATCTAAACCCTGCCGAAACTGAAAGACTCGCTCGATACTATGCCGAAGAAGTAGGCGAAAATCCAGATAATGTCATCCCAGAAGCGCTAAAACAATTAGAGGGATATTTCAAAGAGCAAAGGCGCAAAAGATGGTTTAAATCTTTGTTTAAAAAGGGGAAAAAGTAGATTTTAATCTTCTTTTCTTGCTTTTTTCTCATCTCAAACAACCACATTTGAGATATCTTTGTTATCTTTATTGCACAATAACTATTTTACCATGAGCAATAAAATGAAGATATTCTGTAAAAATGTGGGAGAATATATCCCGTTCACCGGAGGAGAATCTCTCTCTGAAATATTCAACCGACTCAGTAATCGCAT
The DNA here is from genome assembly GCA_017520235.1 of Muribaculaceae bacterium. Lineage (GTDB taxonomy): Bacteria > Bacteroidota > Bacteroidia > Bacteroidales > Muribaculaceae > RGIG4079. The sequence goes on from JAFXGB010000020.1 coordinate 2,711, forward strand.
CAATATTACCCCCATCTGTGCTCGCGTCAATAACAAAACAGAGGATATGCAGTACCCTGTTTTCTCTCCAAAACAAGTAGAATTCCTTGACCGCAACAGCGCGTCGGGACAACGCGTATATATTAGATCCTTGTGTATGATGCTGTATAAGGCTGTCGCTGATTGTTGTCCCAAAGGAACTCGTCTTCGCATCGAACATTCTATAGCTCGCGGATATTATTGTCGTCTTATCGGCGAAAATATTATCGTGGACTTGAATTTAATAGATACTTTACGCGCAAAAATGGATGAATTGGTTAAACGTAATATTCCTTTTGAACGCAAAGAAAGACTCACGTCCGATGTTATAAAAATATTTGAAGAACAAGGCCTTTACGATAAAGTCCAATTACTAAAAACTACCCACGATTTATACACCATTTATTATCGTCTTGATGGTATCTGTGATAGTTACTATGGCAATCTTGCACCATCAACAGGAATGTTGGCAACATTTGATCTTGAGCCCTATAAAGATGGGTTTCTCCTACTTGGACCTGACCCTCAAAACGAAAATCGCCCCATACGCCCCATTCAACAAGAAAAAATGTATGAAGCGTTTACCGACTATCTTGCATTTAATCGCATCATAGGCGTTAGCAATGTAGGCGAATTGAATGAAGCTGTTACACATCGCCATTCCGCTATGCTCATCAATGTAGCTGAAGCTCTTCATGACAAAAAAATTGGTCGTATTTCTGACCGCATTTTGGAACGCTATAAAGATGGCGGGGCACGCATTGTTCTCATTGCAGGACCATCTTCATCAGGGAAAACAACGTTTACAAAACGGCTCTCAATCCAACTGATGACCAATCTGTTAATACCTCAATCAATCTCTCTTGACGATTATTTCATAAATCGTGTAGATACTCCTCTCGATGAAAACGGAGAGTATGATTTTGAGTCATTATATGCCCTCGATTTAGAGCAGTTTAACAAGGATTTAAACGCATTAATCAATGGTGAAGAGGTAGAACTCCCCTACTATAATTTTGAGACCGGACAGCGAGAATATCGTGGCAACAAAATTAAATTAGGAGAAAACTCAGTCCTATTAATCGAAGGAATTCATGGACTAAACCCCGAATTGACCGCTGCTATTGAGCCAAAGATGAAATACGCAATATATGTTTCGGCCTTAACAACTCTTTCTATCGACGATCACAATTGGGTACCTACGACCGACAATCGACTACTACGCCGCATTATTCGCGACCATAAATACCGTGGAGTATCTGCAGCTGACACCATCAAACGATGGCCCAGCGTGCGTCGTGGCGAGGAAAAATGGATATTCCCCTATCAAGAAAATGCCGATTCTATGTTCAACTCTTCTCTATTATTTGAGCTTGGAGTTATTAAAGAATATGGCGAAGAAGTTCTTAAAAGTGTTCCCCATGATACTCCCGAATATGGGGAAGCATACCGCTTACGTGCATTCTTGAATTATTTCACACCCATAGGCGATGATTTAATCCCCTCTACGAGCCTATTACGAGAATTCCTTGGTGGCAGTTCTTTCCACTATTAAATACAAAAACCGCTCGCATGCGAGCGGTTTTATTTTCTCATATTTTCTATTATCAGAATGGGATATTTATACCGAGATTCAGATTAGCATTAGCACTCATGGGGACACCTTGTTTTGCAAGTTTTGTCATCATGTGGTCCATCCCAACAAAGAAATTAAATCCCGGGACATTCAAGTTCATGATCCATCCAAAACCCCATCCAAATGTTCCCGTAACAACATTTGCACCTGCCGAAAACGCTTTAACTGGATTTACATTAGCCGACAAGCGAAATTCTGTCCATGTATAATCGCCTTGTAAACGTGTAGTATTTAGCAATCCAAAAGAGAGATTTCGATAAACAGGAAGATTATATTCTGCGCCAATATTGATTGTTGCGGCTAACATTTTTGAACGAGAACCTTGATCTCCCATATCTTCAAGTTCATATAAAGCCGATAAGTCATCTTGGATTTTATCAAACTCATCATCAAAATTATTTTCCATTTCGTCATCAACATTGAATGTATATTTGTCAGTTTGGAATTCTTTTACACCATTTGTTGAAGCGAGCAGATTATTATTCCAATTGATGAAACCTAAATCCAATATTGAAGCCGAAAATGTCCAGTCTTTATTTAGCTTAAATTCAGCACCTAAATCAAATGCCATACCAAAGCCATTAAGCCCTGCTCCATCAACATCCATACCATCGACATATTCATGTCCGGTTGTACTATTGTGCCCATGAGTGTACTCCAATCCTTTAACACTTGATTGCATCTGTCCATCTACAACAATATCCCACGTATTCTCTCCAAGGGCAAGATGCGCTTTATTAAGGTCAGCATCGATGTTAGCACCACCAAGTAAAAACTTCATAGTAGCACCCATGCGCCATTTTTCATTTATTTTATGAGAGTGTCCGAGAGCTATTTCTAAATAAGCATCAGCATGAGCACGCAAATCAGAGATATCATATACTTTATTTTCAATAC
>JAFXGB010000206.1 GCA_017520235.1 Muribaculaceae bacterium
CAATTTTCAATCCATCTACATCTTCATTCAAGATGGCACGGTTGTAACTACCGGTGCGTTCAATCAGGATATTCTTGAAAGTAAGAGTTTTTGTCGCCGGGTCATACTTTATATAGTATTCATCGTCGGTAGCACTTGAATGTTTCTCAATATGTTCGCCCGTAATATTTGAGCAATTCTCGGAAGTAACATCAACACCACCTACTGTCAATCCGTAGTCAGTGGCACCAAATGAGCCGATTGCCACAAAAAGAATTGCAACAAGAAATAAGTTAAGTCTTTTCATAATAGGTTATAGTTTTAGATTATTATTTAAATCGTTGTTTATTTCTATACGCTAATGGCGATATCTCATATTCACGACGAAAAGCACGCGAGAAACTTGTGGCATCTTCAAATCCACAACGAAATGCAATTTCCGAAATCAACATATCAAGATTGTTACTCAACATCTTGCATGCTGAGTTTAGGCGTATCTGCATAGCATATTGCTGTGTTGTAAGTCCGGTTATTGCCTTTACTCGACGGGTTAATTGCCCGCGAGTAATAAACATTTCGGATGCTATCGACTCCAAAGAAACTCGACCTGATGCCATTTCTGAAATTATCAATGACGATAATCGGTCAAGAAATTTTTGATGTGAATTATTTTGCCACCTGAGATTACTCATCTTTTTTGTTAAAAATTTTCGTTTGTAAAGGTATATTAACCAAACAAAAAACACCTTGCACAATCGTGCAAGGTGTTGGCATTATGATGCAAAATCGATATAATCTCGTATATTTGAACTATCTTGTTCTATATTGTGATGGAGATTTGCCAAATGTGCGACGAAATGCTCGCGAAAAACTTGTGGCATCTTCAAACCCACATTTATAGGCTATTTCTGATATTGAAGTATCGCTCTCTTGGCGAAGCAATATGCGTGAATGTTCCAAACGAATGCGCAACACATATTGCTGGGTGGTTACTCCGGCGATTGACTTGATGCGACGATTTAATTGTCCCCGGGTTATACATAAATTTGATGCCAATGATTCTATCGATAAGTCTCCGGCTGGCATTGATTGTTTCACAAGTGATACCAAGCGCGAAAGCAATTCTTGATCTGACTTGTTCATCGTTTCTTCATGCAAATCGACATCTGACGGAGTTTCCTCTGCCTGATTATTTTCCGTTTCGCGTTGCAGCTCTTCAATTATTGTTTTTAATGCCAATTCGCGCACTCTCATGCGACGATGCATCAACAACCACACTCCTCCAACAAACAAAATCAGCAACACCATCCCGGCAATTATTACTATTACCATTATTTCTTTTTGATGTTCATTTTCTTTTTGGAGTAATTCAGTCCCAAATTCGGCATTATATCGAGCCAAGCTCTCAGCCGATGACATATTATATAATAAATCTTTTAAATCATTGAACCAAGTTAATTCAATCTTGGCACTATCGAGATTTAAATCCCACAAACTTTCATACAATCCCCGTCGTGAATGCATCTCGTTACCCTTGTCGCCCATGCTTTCAAATATTTCAGCAGCCTTGCGATAATATGGCACTGCCTCATCTTGACGCTCTTGACACAAAAGAGTCATACCCATCTTGTTGCAAGCGATGCCCAACGAATGTTTGTCTCCCACTTGTTCAAATGCAGGAATAACCCTATTGAGCAATTCTTCAGCCTGTTCATATTCGTGCATTCCTATTAAGACCGACGATTTTTGCGATAGTCTTACCATCATTTTGTAACCATTTCCCAGTGATTCCTCAATGCGATATGATTCATTTATATACTTTAATGCCTCTTCATCGTTCCCTAATGCATGATAAACCTCCGATGCCATTCCCTGCAACACTGCCATACGTGTGGGATTATTGGCTTTCTCTGCTAATGCAATCCCTTTAAGAATATATTGCTCCGCTTCTTGGGGCTGATTGGCTCCTATATATATTCCGGCAATCGAATTTAGCGAAGAACTCATCATGTCAGGATCTCCGCTTTTCTCATCAATCTTGTAACATTGTTTGGCATAATCGACTGCTTGCTCATATTTGGATTGACGGAAATAGGTCAACGAGATAAGATTAAGACAATTGGCTTTATCTTCATCTTTTGTGCATAATGGCAATGCTTTTAGCCCATAGGTCAACGCTGAAGAATAGTTTTGAAGCGAATAATAATACTCACTCGCCCAATACCACACTTGCTGATTTACATTATCAATCGTTTCTTTATCTTCAAACGTTATTGCTTCATCAAGAAATTTCCGATCAAGTAGAAATTTCATCAATATATTTGCTTTGGAGACTTTGCCTTTATTATCAGCATTATCATAATCGACAAGCATTTTATCATAATCTGACAATTGCCCTTCTTCCTTTGCCAACATGGATATCGGCAATAGTATAAATATGATAACAAAATATAATTTTCTCATAATATTGATATTTATAATTACAAGGTTATTTTAATTGCACAAATTTACCTAAAAACAAAATTTCTCACTTTGCAATAACGTGCATATATTTTATTTAGGGTTGTGATTGTTTAGTGCGTTATAAATAATTTGAGATTTTACATTCCCTACTACCGAGGCAATTTCAGCAAGAGAGGCTTCGCGAATGCGTTTGACGCTTTTGAAATGGCGCAAAAGTGCTGTACGCGTTTTCTCTCCTACTCCTTTTATGGAATCAAGTTCTGATGCAACCTGACTCTTACTGCGACGGTTGCGATGATGAGTTATTCCAAATCGGTGGGCCTCATCTCGCAAATGTTGTATAATTCTCAGTGATTCAGAGTTTTTGTCAATATACAATGGGACACTATCGCCTGGAAAATAAATTTCTTCAAGTCGCTCAGCAATGCCAATGATCGCGACTTTACCCCTAAGCCCCAGAGTATCAAGGGTTTCTACTGCAACACTCAACTGACCTTTGCCCCCATCAACTATGATGAGTTGCGGTAAATCCTTCCCCTCTTCCATTAACCGAGTGTAACGACGAGTCAACACTTCTCGCATAGAAGCATAATCATTTGGTCCCTCAACGGTCTTTATTATAAAATGACGATAATCACGTTTTGCCGGTTTTGCATTACGGAACACTACGCATGCCGACACAGGATTTGTTCCCTGAATATTTGAGTTATCAAAACACTCTATATGACGTGGCAATTCGCTCATGCGTAGGTCGGTTTTGAGGCGTTCCAAAGTACGAAGAACTCGCTGCTCAGGATCCTTTTTCTCCATCTGTTTTAGATTATCAATCTTTTGCTGACGAGCATTCCTTGTTGACACATCAAGCAATTGCTTCTTATCACCTCGCTGTGGGACAATATATGTTACACCTTGTATCTCCACTTCCGGCTCTACCGGTACAATAATTTCTTTATACTTTACATCAAGTTGGTGAGCAATATCATTTAGGGCATACCCCAAAATCTGCGATTGCGATTCATCAAGACGACGTTTATACTCCAGAGTCAATGAACGAACAATGACTCCTCCACGCACATGCATATAGTTGACATAAACATCTCGGTCATCATCATCGACACCAAAGACATCTATATCATCAACCGTTTGCGTAACTATCACACTCTTAGCGCGATAGCGTTCTATCAACTGGTATTTTTCTTTGATTTCTTGAGCTTGCTCAAATTTCAACTCACTCGCCAAGCGCTCCATTTCCGAGCGCATATACCTCATAACCTCCTGAGTATCACCGCGTAATATCTGTTTGATGCGTTCAATATAAACACTATAGTCCTCTATTGAGATTTCGCCAATACAGCACCCGCGACAATTCTTCATGTGATACTCAAGACACAATCGCCCTTTCCCTTTGGCTATGTATTCGGGCGTAATCATCATGCGACATGTGCGAATGGGATATAATTCACGAATGAGATTGAGCATCGTGCGTGCTACTCCGGTATTGGTATAAGGTCCAAAATATTTAGACCCATCTTTGAGTTTATTATATGTCAGAAAAACTCGAGGATAATGTTCATTCGTTACACAAATCCATGGATAGGATTTATCATCTTTAAGCAATACATTATATCGGGGCTGATGCTCCTTTATTAGCGAATTTTCAAGATTCAAAGCATCTTCCTCAGTGGGCACTACTATATACTGCATATCGGCAATTGCTCGCACAAGTAATCGAGTTCTCACACTTTCATGTTCCCGGTTAAAATAGGACGATACTCGACGACGCAAATTTTTAGCCTTACCCACATAGATAACTATGCCCTCGGCATTGTAATACATATACACACCAGGGGTATCAGGTAATATTGCTATTTTATCTTTTAAATCTGACAAAATTTAGTAAGTAATCAACGATGTAACTTCAGCTTCGGCGGGGAGAATTGCACGACCTCCGAGCATTTCAAGTTCAACAATAAAGTTTACATAAATCTTTTTAGGATTCATGCTTTTTACAAGATTATATGCGGCAGCCATTGTTCCACCTGTGGCAAGAACATCATCATGAATTACAACGATATCATCTTCAGTAATAGCATCACTATGTATTTCAATAGTATCTTTGCCATACTCTTTGTCATAACTCATGCTAATTGTGTCAGCAGGCAATTTCCCCGGTTTGCGCACAGGAACAAATCCTGCATTTAAACCATATGCCAAAACCGAGCCGGCGATGAAGCCTCGTGATTCTATCCCGACAACCTTGGTAATCCCCTTGTCGCGATATAACTGAAGTAGTTCATCTCCAATTTTTTTTAATGCTTGAGGGTCTTTGAATGCTGTAGTTAAATCTTTAAAAACGATTCCCTTTTGAGGGAAATCCAAAATATCACGAATTTTAGACTTTACATATTCCATACCTATATAATTAATTGATTTCTCTACTCTTAGTTGTGTTCCACGTGAAACATTCCATCCCTATCTACCTAATAAAAGGAGCAAAATATTTATATCACTCGGCGAAATACCGGGTATGCGAGATGCTTGTGCAACTGTTTCAGGATTTATCTTTTCAAGTTTTTGACGAGCTTCAGTCGAGAGCGCCTTAATCTCGGCATAATTCAATTTCCCTGATAGTTTAACACCCTCAAGGCGCTTAATTTTATCAGCTATTAACTGTTCTCGATCAATATATCCTTGATATTTTATCAAGATTTCAGCTGCCTCAATTATCTCATCTCTGCGCTCCTCCTCTATTGAATTCAGATGTTCGCTGAGTGCCTTTATGTGGGGAGCTAATGTCTTTATCGTCAATTGTGGGCGCAAAATCAAATCATACAATTTCAATCCCTGTTTCAATGGAACTGTACCAAGAGATTCCAATGCAGGATTTATCAACGCCGGCTTTACTGAAAATTCTCGAGTAAATTCAATCAACGCATCACGTTGTTGACGTTTAGACAACATTAATTGATAACGTTCATCTGTTACCAAACCCATCTCATATCCTCGTGGAGTTAATCGCATATCGGCATCATCTTGACGAAGAAGTATGCGATACTCAGCACGAGATGTAAACATTCGATACGGCTCATCAACACCTTTTGTTACCAAATCATCAATCAACACACCAATATATGCCTCATCACGACCAAGCACAAATGCAGGTTTACCCTCTGCCGAATTATGAGCATTTACTCCGGCAACAAGACCTTGTCCTGCCGCTTCTTCATACCCCGTTGTACCATTTACCTGACCGGCAAAATACAATCCTTTAATTAATTTCGTCTCAAGCGTGTGATGTAATTGTGTGGGGTCAAAGAAATCATATTCTATTGCATATCCCGGACGATAGATTTGTACATCGGCAAGCGCCGGAACACTCTGCATAGCCTCCACTTGCACATTCAATGGTAGCGATGAGGAGAATCCATTTAAATAAAACTCTTGTGTATCTTCCCCTTCCGGTTCCAAAAATAATTGATGCTCCTCTTTATCGGCAAAGGTTACGATTTTTGTTTCTATACTTGGGCAATATCGAGGACCTATACTTTGTATTTGTCCGTTATACAAAGGAGAATCAGGCAACCCCTGACGTAATATTTCATGTGTGTGAGGATTGGTATAAACTGTAAAACATTGTCTCTGTTTTAACTCTCTTTTTACCGATGGCAAATAAGAGAAATGATGAAAATCATCTTCTCCATCCTGTGGAGTAGTTAATTCCCATTTTACACTTCGGCCGTCAATGCGTACAGGTGTTCCGGTTTTCATGCGATCAGTAACAAAGCCCAATTCGCGCAATTGCTCAGTAATTCCTCGAGAAACGGGCTCAGAAACACGACCACCCTCCAATTGGACACGTCCCACATGCATCAATCCATTCAAAAAAGTTCCAGCAGTTAATACCACTGATTTAGCCTTAAATGTAACTCCTAATGCAGTTGTTACACCCTCTATGTGCCCATCTTTGACGACAAGACCTATTGCACTATCCTGCCACATGTATAAATTGGGGGTATTCTCCAAAATATGGCGCCACTCAGCACTAAATTTCATGCGATCACTTTGTGCTCGCGGACTCCACATTGCAGGTCCTTTGGAACGATTGAGCATGCGAAATTGGATCGCAGTGCGGTCAGTTACAATCCCCATTTGCCCACCAAGAGCATCTATTTCTCGCACAATCTGCCCCTTTGCAATCCCACCAACTGCAGGATTACAACTCATCTGTGCTATTTTGTTCATGTCCATTGTTATCAACAATGTGCGAGAACCAAGACGCGCTGAAGCAGACGCCGCCTCACAGCCGGCGTGTCCGGCGCCAATGACAATTACATCATAATCAAATCTCATCGTCTATATATTGATTATTTTAATTTACTTTCCTTCCCTCAGCATCGCAAGAGCCTGATTTTCATAAGCTTCCATAATCTCTCGTTCACCCGGAGCCTTATCATTTATGCCACATAAGTGTAACAATCCATGTACTATAACACGCTTTAGCTCAGAGTCGTAACTGCAATTCAACCCCTCTGCATTTGTACGTACAGTGTCAAGAGATATATACATGTCGCCTCTCACCAACTTGCCTCGACAATAATCAAATGTGATTATATCGGTATAATAGTCGTGATTTAAGAATTGGCGATTTACCTCAAGGATTTTTTCATCATCACAAAATATATACACGAGCGATCCGAGTATACGACCATGTGCCTTTGTTACTTGCTCAAGCCAACAAGCCAATAGCTCAGGATTAATCTCGGGCATCGATACATTTTGACAAACCCATTCTATCTTATCTCTCATACTTTCTAAATGATATAACCTACAAAAGTAAGAATATTTGAGAAAATTTCAAAAATGAATTTTTCGAGTCGATTTTTCAATTTTTCTGAGCAAATTTCAAAACCACAATTTTCCAACTTAATCCACTACATATCAAGCTTTTAAACCCATTCTTTATTTCGCGAGATTTTGATATTTATTTTCGCCTGACCACCTGAGCGCAATTTTCCAACGCAAAAACGGCAAAATTGACTACC
>JAFXGB010000207.1 GCA_017520235.1 Muribaculaceae bacterium
AATATAAAGTGTTGTCATGATTGCGGCTCGTGTTACTGATGGAGTCATACCGGTCATAACAGCATATCCCCAGAGGAGTATAATCGTAATAATTAGTCGAGTGCGATTATATCCCATTATTGATAAAGGGAATAAAATAATTGCGATGATAAGGGCAATTAACCCTACGTGAAGACCGCTTAATGCAAGGATGTGAGCAAGTCCTGCTGTTGTAAAGTCTTGTCGGGTTTCTGCAAGTAATAAAGAATCATCACCTGTGATAGTTGCCGTAAGGAATTCGGTCGTTTCATCAGATAATGAGCTTGCTCCAAGTAACGAAACGATATGAGATTGTAATCGTCTAATCAGCCATATTAAGCCATTGTTTTCTCCAATAACGGTGATTTGCTCCGGTTGAATGTAGGTAGTAGCAGTAATTCCTTGATAGAAAAGGAATTTTTCCATATCCCACTCATCAGGCAAATCATGATTATTTTTGGGAGTTTGTAATTTTGCCGAAAAAGAAACATCATCGCCCGGATTTATGACAGGATACATTGATGGTAAAGTCAACTTACAACGAAAGTCGGTACCAAATACTGAATCTACTTGATTTACCTTGATAATAAGATGTCGCGATGTTTCCGATTCGGTAGTAGATATAATAGTCCCATTATAATGATGCTCGGTTCCTTGCAGTGATTGACAGAGTGATGCGGGAGTTTGAATGAGCATGTTTCCCCATCCAATAGCTAATGCCATCATGCAAATTGACACTATTGCTTTTCTCTTAAAGAATAAGAATGTTGCAAAGGTGGCAACTAATAAGATTCCAATCGGAGACACTCCGATATCGGCAATGATAATACCTGTTATAAACGCAAGTGTTATCGGTAATAACGGGATGTAGGAGAGAGGTGGACGCACTAATTATTATATAGTGTTAATTACAACAATAAAACTGCTAATGCCGATAATTAGCCAAAGTAATATAGCCAATAGTAGAGGTTTGATGCCTACTGACTTAATAGCAGTAATTGATAAACTTGCACCTATGAGAAATAATGTTAGTACAAGACCTTTCTTTGCAATCCACACAAGTGCTTGTGTGAGTTCTGACGGCAAATTACAGTAGGTATTCAGTACCATTGCTATAATAAACAAGAATATAAACCAAGGAATAGAAACTTTGCTTGATTTATCTCTGAAAATAAGCATCGTAACAAGAGCTAATGGTATAATCCACAAAGCGCGAGTGAGCTTGATGAGGGTTGCTAATTGTAGCGCTTGTGGGCCATAGGCTTCCCCTGCACCAACAACCGACGAAGTGTCATGTATTGCAATTGCAGCCCATGTGCCAAATTGCTCTTGTGTCATGTCAAAGAAATGACCGATTGGAGGAAATATGAACAAGGCAATTGCATTTAGAATGAAAATAACCCCAAGCGATACCGCCATCTCTTGGTCATTAGCTTTTAGAACAGGACCTACTGCCGCAATGGCGCTACCGCCGCATATTGCTGTCCCTGATGCAATAAGATAGGATGTCTTGCGATTGAGATGTAACCAATATCCGATTAACACCCCCATTGTCATAACTCCAACTACTGAGATGATTGTAAACATCATACCTTCCGCTCCTGAGCGTAATGACTCGTTGACGTTCATGCCGAATCCAAGGCCTACAACTGATGCTTGAAGCAAATATTTGGATGTTTTTTTATTGAATTTAGGACAAGGACACTTGAAAATAATTGCATAAACAAGACCTATCAGTAGAGCAACTGCCGGAGTAATAATATTAGGCAATTGTGGTATTAGATTATATGGAAATAGCACTAAAATAATTAGTGCTAT
>JAFXGB010000208.1 GCA_017520235.1 Muribaculaceae bacterium
AAACCCAGGTTGACCGCCACCGCCACCTTTGATGAGTTTAGCAGCTTCACGCACCACATTTGATGCATTTAACCCTTCTTTCACAAGGTCTTCTGTCAACATTACAGTCAATAATGGTTTGCCTTGTATGTCAACTGTTGTACCAAGGAACATTGTGTGTTCAGGAGATGCCGCACGCACACCAAATGCCACATTTTTAACAACATCAGGAACACGCACACCATTCAACGATGTTACTTTTATGCCATTTAATACTGTCGCTTTTTCAAGAATTTGTTTTGTAAGGTTATTTACGCGTTCTTTGAAATATTCTTCAGCCTGCTTGCGCAATTCTGCATTTTCTTCAATTGATTTGCGCAATGTTTGCAACAAATTAGGAGCATTGTTAAACATGCTGCTGATTTCTTTAAGTTCAGCAGTCAATTCATCAACAGCTTTCTCTACGTTAGCACCTGTAATAGCTTCAATGCGACGGATGCCTGCGGCTATACTGCTTTCTGAAACGATCTTTATCATACCGATATTTCCGGTATTATCAACGTGAGTACCGCCACACAATTCAACAGAGTCGCCATATTTAATCACGCGCACCTCTTCACCATATTTTTCGCCAAACAATGCCATCGCCCCCATTGCTTGAGCTTCAGCAATTGGCACATTACGGCGTTCATCGCGAGCAATAGCTTTACGCACTTTCTTATTTGCTAGATGCTCTACAGCTGAAATCTCCTCTGATGTCATTTTTTGGAAATGAGAGAAGTCAAAGCGCAACACTTCAGGCGAAACAAATGAGCCTTTTTGTTCAACATGAGTACCCAACACTTCACGCAACGCCTCATGAAGGAGGTGTGTTGCAGTGTGGTTGCAACATGTTGCTAAACGAGCATCCTCATTGATTTGAGCCACGAATGTTGCCTCTAAATCATTGGGTAGTTTCTTTGACAAGTGAACACCCATACCATTTTCACGCTTGGTGTCATATATCTCAACGACATCATCGCCACACGCAAGAGTTCCTTTATCCCCTACTTGTCCTCCCATTTCGGCATAGAATGGAGTTACTGACAACACGATTTGATAGAACTCGTTATTTTTTTGTTTCACCTTACGATAACGCAAAATTTGAGTTTCAGCACTTGCTTTATCATAACCGACAAATACTTGTTCTCCTTCACGCACCACCACCCAGTCAGTAGCTTCAACAGCAGCCGCATTACGGGCACGAGCCTTTTGCGCAGCCATTTCGCTATCAAAACCGTCATGATCAAGAGCCATATCGTTTTCTTTCAAAATCAATTCAGTCAAGTCAAGAGGGAAGCCATAAGTATCATATAATACAAATGCTTCTTTTCCCGAAATCTCATTTTTACCGGCTTCTTTAGCCACAGAGATAGCATTATCAAGCAAACGAATACCATTTTCAAGCGTGCGAAGGAATGAATCTTCCTCCTCTTTGATAACCTTCATTATCAATTCGCGTTGTGCAGGCAATTCAGGATATGCCTCACCCATGCTCTCAATCAATGTATCTACAAGACGGTACATGAATGCTGATTTTTGTTCCAAGAAAGTATAAGCATAGCGAACTGCACGCCGCAAAATGCGGCGTATCACATAACCGGCTTTAGCATTACTTGGCAATTGAGAATCAGCAATAGAGAACGAAATTGTGCGCACATGGTCAGCAATAACACGCATTGCGATGTCAACCTTGACATTTTCGCCATATTTTTTGTCGGATAGCTCAGCAATTTTACCAATCAACGGAGTAAACACATCGGTATCATAGTTTGAAGTCTTTCCTTGCAATGCCATACAAAGGCGTTCAAAACCCATACCTGTATCAATAACCTTTGCAGGAAGCCCTTCCAACGAGCCATCGGCCTTGCGATTATATTGCATAAACACAAGGTTCCAGATTTCAATCACTTGTGGGTGATCATGATTCACAAGGTCGCGACCTGAAACAGCTGCACGTTCTTCAGCAGGACGCAAGTCAATGTGAATTTCTGAACATGGACCGCATGGACCTGTATCGCCCATTTCCCAGAAATTATCCTTTTTATTTCCGTTAATGATGTGATCTTTTGGCAAATGCTTTTCCCAGATAGCAGCAGCCTCATCATCACGTTCAAGACCATCTTCCGATGAACCTTCAAACACTGTAGCATAAAGATTGGCAGGATCTAGTTTCAACACATCTACAAGATACTCCCAAGCCCAGTCAATAGCTTCTTGTTTAAAGTAATCACCAAATGACCAGTTCCCTAGCATTTCAAACATGGTGTGGTGGTAAGTATCCATTCCCACCTCTTCCAAGTCGTTGTGCTTGCCACTTACACGCAAACATTTTTGAGAGTCAGCCACACGTTTATACTTTGCCGCGGCATTACCCAAAATAATATCTTTAAATTGGTTCATGCCTGCATTTGTAAACATCAAAGTGGGGTCATCTTTGATAACCATAGGAGCCGAAGGTACAATTTGGTGTTCCTTGCTACGGAAAAATTCCTTGAAAGACTCGCGAATTTCTTTTGCTGTAAGCATTTTTAATATAGAATTTAAGTTATATATAATCAATTATAAAATAAAAAAGCGACTTAACTACTGAATTCAGTCGATAAATCGCTTCTTGCGGAGAGAGAGGGATTCGAACCCCCGGAGGTGTTACCCTCAACGGTTTTCAAGACCGCCGCAATCGACCACTCTGCCATCTCTCCTGTGGTCTCTTTGTGATTTCCGAGTGCAAAGGTATATCATAATTTTGAACTATGCAACATTTCTGCAAAATATTTTCAAAAAAAATCTCACACCAATAAAAACGAAAGGGAGCCACCCCCTGTGGAGCAGCTCCCTTAAATTATCGATTATCTATTGATTACCAACCTGGGTTTTGTCCTAAGTTAGGATTCAAAGTGATTTGACCTGATGGGATAGGATATAGATAATGTTTAGCGCTATAAGTACGGCTAGCACCCTTTGAAGTCATGATATAACCATCAGCGTTTACATCAACTTCAAGATTAGGAATATTGCCAACATTAGCACCGAGAAGGATATCTGGATTCTTGTTTGTATCAAGTTTATCCAATTGATGCCAACGGATCAAGTCCCAATAACGAGCCCAAGAATCAAGCATCAACTCGCAACGACGGCAACGACGGATTTCCCAAATCAAGTCGCTAACACCCATATCATTAGCAGGGTCTGCATCAGGAGCAGTAGTCATAGCAGGAAGACCTGCGCGAGCTTGCAATTTATTGATAGTTTCGTCAAGATCAGTTTGATTGATTGTACCCAATTCAGCTTTAGCTTCAGCGTATGCCAAGTAAACAGGAGCCAACCAGAATACAGGAGCGTCTGAGTAGTTCTTGTTGTTTTGGTCACGATTAATCAAAGCATATTTTGCAGGGTCGTCAAATTTTCCAATTGTGTAACCAGTAACAGAAGTCATGTTAGGAGCATCTTGAACATCGTCACGAACATAACCATGTCCTTTGAAACCTAAGTATGGGTCAACGATAGCAGAAAGGCGTTTGTCGCGATTAGCAAGTGCTTTCTTGATAGAAACTTTATTTCCTTCCATTTCAGCAGCATCACTCTTATCCATAGTTGTAGTTGCCAATGGTTTACCATCGAGGAACAAGAAGCTATCGAATGCGTCTTTAGTGATACCATATTGGTTAGAAGAAGAACAAGTGTAGCTAATCAAAGAGTGCATGAAGATATCAATCTTATAATCTTTGAAGAAAATCATTTCAGGATTTGAAGCAAGCTCATCAGAGTTGTAGTTACCTTGATAAGATGCGTTCAATTCATATTTAAGATTGAATACTTCATTACATGCGTTAACACATTCGTTCAAATATTTGTTAGCACGATCTTCGTTAGGAGCTTTACCATTGTCAGCTTGAGTGCGATATTTGCAGAAAGTACCTTCATAAAGACAGATTTCAGCTTTCATAGCGTTAACCATACCTTTATTCCAAACAGTTTTAGAAGTACCAGAGATTACTGCATTAGCAAAGTTCAAGTCAGCAAGAACAGAGTCCATAACTACATCGCGATCTTCACGACCACCATAAACGACATCATCGTTAGGATCAAGAGCTTCATTCACCCAGGGCACATTACCATACATGCGAACCAATTGATAGTATTGCCATGCACGGTTCAAACGAGCAACACCTTCGTAGTATTTTTTAGTTTCAGCATCCAAAGATGACATTTTCAAGCCATCAGTGATGTAACCGATACCACGGAGAACTTCCCATGGAGATGACCAATTAGAAGATTCAGCAGGAACGTTAGTATATGTCCAAGTATCAAATGTAGCATTAGCTTGGTCATCACTCAAACTTTTGAAATAGAACCAGCTGTTAGTTCCGGCACCATTTCCATAGCCATAATATAGCTCATACAAACGATTGCATTGATTATCCAAGTTCACTGTATTACTCCAGTACTCAGAGTTATTTGCGAACACATCTAATGGTTCTTTGGTAACTGTATCATCACAACTTACCAAACCCATTGCTGCAGCAACCGCTCCAAATATAAATAATTTTTTCATATATATTGTCTTTTATGTTATTAGAATGTTACTTGAAGACCTACAGAAAGAGTGCGTGTGATAGGTGCGATACGGCCCCATGTTCCGTTACCTAGACCACCTTGACCAGCATTGATTTCTGGGTCAACTGGCAAATCATGACCTTTGTGCAACAATGCAAGATTGTCAGCGCTGAAGTAAACGCGAGCTTTTTCGATATAAGCTTTACGAGTCAACACTTGAGGAAGAGTATAACCGAATGTTACGTTCTTCAAGCGAAGGTATGACATGTCAACCAAATAGCGAGATTGTGGATAGTAGTTGTGACAACCAGGACCAATACCAGGAACAGAACCATAGTATTCGTTGCCAGGATATAGGCGTGGGAAGTCATAACCTTGGTTGATATCTACAATACCTTGAGCTGGTTCATATTGACAGTATTCAGTTTGATTTGCATACAATGTCAAGTCAGCACCACGCATCAATGGGAATGCAAATGCAGATTGAGTCCATACTGAACGTTTACCTACGCCTTGGAAATACAAGTCGATATCAAATCCTTTCCAAGCACCACCAAGGTGGAAGCTATATTCGTAACGTGGTAAAGTGTTACCAATTACCTTCAAGTCACCATGATCATCAGCAGTACCTTTACCACCGTCAATCTTACCATCACCATTCAAATCTTTGAACTTGATGTCACCAGGGCCATATACGAAGTTGTCAGTTTGGATACCTGTTTGATCAGCGATACCAGCTTTGTAGTTCCAAGAACCATCAGCGTTTTGGCCATTGAAGTCATCT
This sequence comes from Muribaculaceae bacterium, assembly GCA_017520235.1. Classification (GTDB taxonomy): domain Bacteria; phylum Bacteroidota; class Bacteroidia; order Bacteroidales; family Muribaculaceae; genus RGIG4079. Next base: position 5,360 of record JAFXGB010000208.1, read on the forward strand.
TCAGTGAAGTAACGATCTGTTTCGAAGCCCCAGATATCACCATAAGTTTTACCTGTATAGTAAGAATCTAACAATTTAGCGTCAGTATCCCATTTAGTAACGACAGTTTTAGCATCGCCAATATTGAAGTTAGCGTAAACGTCAAATTCGCCAAAACGGTGATTCCAGTTTAGAGAAAGTTCCCAACCACGAGTGCGGAGAGTACCAGCATTTTCATAAGGAGCAGAAGCACCAACTACGTCAGGCAATACTTTAGCAGGAGCAAGCATGTCACGGTTTTCACGTTGGAACCAGTCGAAACCTACAGTAAGAGAGTTGTTCATGAAACCAAGATCAAGACCGATGTCCATTGTGCGGATACGTTCCCAAGTAAGACTGCTTGAAACCAATGTTGGCATGTCAAATTGGTTAACTTTGTTAGAACCATTCAACCAGTGAACTGAGCTGTCGCTGATTTTTTCAATAGTTGACAAGAACATATATTGACCTACAGCATCATTACCGATTTCACCGAAAGAGAAGCGCAATTTACCATTGTTAACGATGTCTTTCAATGGAGCGAAGTAAGCTTCTTCAGAGAAACGATAACCAGCTGACATTGATGGGAAGAATGCCCATTTGTCACCAGCAGGGAATGAAGAAGAACCATCATAACGGCCATTCAATTCCAACAAGTAGATACCTTTGTAGTCATAGTTGATACGACCGAAGTAACCAGCAGTACCGCTATGTCCAGCCCAAGAACTTGCATATTGAGAACCTGTAGCCAAGTTCAATTCAGGAAGTTGTTGGTTGATCAATTGCATTCTTTCACCGCTGAAACCTTCATAAGAGATACCTTCTGCATTACCACCGAGCATAACATTGAAGTTATGAGCGTTGTTAAGAGAGAAGTTATAGTTACCATATACGTTAACTGTATAAGTATTGTATTTATCGTTTGTGCGAACAGCAGTTGTGCTACCAGGACCTACGATATATGAAGGATTAACTGAACCCCAGCCATAACCATATACTGTAAAGTCAGCATATTTTTCGCCAATATTGCGTACTTGGTAAGTGAAGTCAGCATTCACAGAAAGACCTTTGATAATATCCGCTTTCAAATAAGCAGTCATTTGAGTTTGGTCACTTGTGCGAGTGCGGTCACCAGCTTGTTTGATTTCACTTAGCGCACGGAAGTCCATACCATTAAGTGTACCATAAGGGCCGAAGAAAGAACCCCAACGCCACAAGTATTGGTAAGGATTTAACCAGAAGTAAGGACGAGTATATTCGCGGCGAGACCAATTGAAACGAGCACCAGCTTTCAACCAATCAGTAACTTGAGTATTAACATCGAAAGTTACGTTGTATTTTGTCATTTCGTCTGGGTTAGCCTTCATTTGTCCTTCTTTTTCGCTATAGCCTAAAGACAAATAGTAGTTAGTTGTGTTGCTTGTACCATTAACTGAGAAGTTGTGGCTTTGAGAAGGAGCAGCATCGTTGTAGAAGATATCTTGGATATCCCAGTCAGCATAGAACAAAGGAGTTCCATCAACAACAGCGTAGTCTCCTACGTTATCCCAACTTTGGAATGGGCGCAATTCGCGATAACCTAACTTACCACTATTTTGTTCTTTCCAAGCTTCAGCATAAGGAAGCATTGTATCGAAGTACATACCAAAAAGTTCAACTGCGTCGTCAGATTGACGAGCTTTACCTTGGATAGCAGCCTTCAATTGAGTTGGAACGTCGGGATAGTTAGGTAGGTAAGTTGCTTTATCCCAAGCAAAGTTGTTAGAGTAGTTTACAGAAACGCGATCTCTGTCTTTAGCGCCCTTAGTTTGCACCAAGATAACACCGAAAGCAGCACGAGAACCGTAGATTGAAGAAGATGCAGCATCTTTCAATACTGAGATTGACTCGATGTCTTGAGTGTTAAGCCAAGAGAGGTCTTCTGTAGGAACACCGTCAACAACAATTAGAGGGTTAGAAACAGCACCATTACTCAAAGTACCGACACCACGAATACGCATTGCTGCACTTTCGTTAAGGTCACCTGAAGTTTGAGTAATAGAAAGACCTGGAACAGCACCTTGAAGAGCTTTAGCAACGTCAGTTTGAGGACGACCTTCCATAGTCTTAGCGATATCAACAGTTGCAACTGCACCTGTCAAGTTTACTTTCTTTTGAGCACCATAACCAACGATTACGACTTCGTCAAGAAGTGCATCAGAAGGAGTAAGAGTGAAAACCATACCATTAGCTGCAGTAGCTTCTGCTGGACGATAGCCAATGTAGCTAACTTTAAGCATAGTCCCGGGTTTAACTTTGACACTGAATTTACCATCAATGTCAGTAGCAGTACCATTGCGTGAATTACCTTTTTCAAACACGCTAGCGCCAATTACAGGCTCACCATTCTCGTCTACGACAGTACCGGTGATGGCACTAATTGATTGTTGGGTTGCCTGTGGTTCAGGATTGGCGTATGCTGTAATAGGCATACCGGCAGCCAACAATAGAGATAAAAAAAGATGTTTTCTCATGAAATTTTTATTATAATTAATTACTAATTATTGCCATTTTTCAATGGCACAAGATTTAATAGTTTAAAAATTCTCTCTCACATTAATTAATGAGTGGGGTAAAAACATAAGTCTTTAAGTGAATCCACTCGTTAAATTTCGACACATAAATAATTCAACATTAAGTCATTATCCTGTTTTATTATATGCTATTATGATGTTATTAGTCATAATCTAATTTGCAAATTTATATATTTTTAGACAATTTACAAGTTTTAATCAAAAAAAAATTAAGCATCTATACAAAAAGTTATAAACACCAAAACAAATCAAATGCGACTCACTACAATCCAACATTTATTAACAAGAGATTTTTCATATTTTCACAAAACTCCTTTTATATAAATAGGTTTAATATTATCTTTGCAAAACATTATTAAATCTCAGAATGAACATGTCATCAAAAATTTGGGAGACTAAAGAGATTTCTCCCGCATCGGGAAGTCCCCAAGCAGGCAGGAATATCGTTGTATTTGACAATATTAATGCTATTACTCACTTGAAGTTTCCCGTAAAAACCGATTTCCTTTTATCTATCGTATGCGTTGAAGGGCAGCTAAAACTATCAGTTGATGTGTCAGAGCAGTTATTAACAAAACAATCGTTAATGGTCTTACAACCCGGACACATTATAAATAATTATGAGGCAAGTTCTGATTTCAAAGGGATTTTCATCTTAGTAACAATGAATGCATTAAATGGGGCATTACCTTCAATGTCTAAGTTTTATCCTTGTGTAATGCATTTTTTAAACAAATCAGTAATCCCACTAACTCGCCGAGAGCTAAACAATCAACTCAATTTATACCGCCTACTGCAAGACAAAATTAATGGCGGGGATTACCCTTACAAAGAAAATGTTATTCAGTCACTTTGCGAAGCTGTGTTTTATGAAACACTTGGATTATATACTGCAAACATGGAAGAGCAACCCGACAAATCAATAAAACGCAAAGATGAACTTCTATATCAATTCATCACTCTTGTAGAAAGTAACTTCCGAAAACATCGTGATGTGATTTTTTATGCTAATAGATTGCGAGTATCGTCTAAACATCTTTCTTCTATTGTGAAAATAGTAAGTGGTCGCACTGCCGGCGAGTGGATTGACTCATATGTCATTCTCGAAGCAAAAATGATGCTCCGAAATACAGCGATGTCAATCCAAGAAGTAGGAGCAGCGCTAAGTTTCTCTGATCAATCATTCTTTGGCAAATATTTTAAACGACTCACAGGGAATTCTCCTCGTGAATACAGACAGCTAAATCTAACGACAAAATAAGGTATGCTTAAGTATTTATTTTGGACATATGCAGTTTTTGTACTTGCATTTTCAACAGATGTTTATGCGCAAAATAATCTAACTGATGACCGTTTGGCTCATGAAGGAAGACGAATAGGGATAGCCTATCATTTAGCCGTTAAATCTGGTGATATTGACATGCAAAATGATGCACTAAACCAGTTCAACGAAATTCTTGTTACTTTGCGCAAACAATCACAAGCCGACATCTTAACTAAAGCGTTTAACAACGTAAACATTCATTTAACTACTCCTGAAAAAGATGCAATTTTATATTCACGTGCATTAATGAATGCACATGCAAAAGGTGATAGCATTGCAATTGAAGATGCTATTGATATCGCTAAAAGTGTAAAAGAATTTTATATTGTGGAACGTTGCAATGATGACGCAAATAAATACTACAATCTGTATAATATAGCCGTCAATGGAGCTGAATTGGGGAATAAATACAGCGTGGAGACTGATGCAATGGCACAAATGGAGATTATTTCTGAAGCAGGCGAAATGAGACAATCGTTAGAGTCTGACAGCATCGCCTCAAAAATTTTCAATATTTCATTTGATTATTACTCAATCCGCCTCAAAACTCCGGAGGAAGATGCAATATATTATAGTACAGAGATGAAAAAAGCAATAGCTTCAGGGCAACAATCTCAAGTAGATGCAATTTCAAGAATAATAGGGATGGTATTTGAGAGATATAAATTTGATTGCAGCGATGAAGCAGCAGCACTATTCAACACTCGTCTCAACGAATTAATTGCCACAGAGTAAAATACCACTCTCTTTTAAGATACGGTCAATTTCTACTGCCATTGACCACCGATCTTTATCATTACGATTTTCGAGGACCGCGATAAATAGATTTTCTGATGGATATTTTGCCAAATAGGCTTGATACCCGCCATTATCACCTGTGTGATAAACCTTTGTAGGAAAGCCAGGTGTTTTATCAACAAACCACCCCATAGCATAGTAGGTATTAGGGCGACGTTGATAATCACACAAATGGCTATCACTAACCGACACCACCGGAGTATAGGCTAGTTCAAGCAATGAATCATTCAAGATTGTATTAGATGCTAATGCTTGCTCCCAACGTGCCAAATCTTTCACAGTGGAATAAATTCCGCCATCGGGACGTGTTGCAAAAAATGTTTCTTCGCCATAATCCTTTTCTTGCCACAAACCATCCTTAATTACATACCCATGAGATTGACATTTAGGCGTTATATTGGGATTAAAATAATATGTTGACAACATTCCGCATTTATTGAATATGTCAGTCTGTTGATAGTCAACAAATTTCTCTCCGGTTATCTTTTCAATCACATCTGCTATCAACAAGAATGTAGGGTTTATATAATCATAATATTCCCCAGGATTGAATTTCAATTGCTCAACAGAAGGGAAATAGCTCATTGACGTTGAATCTGTTGCATATATCATATTCTTTCGCGAAGAACGATCACGAGAATCAGGTATGCCCGATGATTGACTCGCCAAATGCTTTAATGTTACTTTGTCCCAAAAATCAGCAGTAAACTCCGGATAGAAATTACCTACAGGTGTGTTTATGTCCAATTTCCCTTGCTGCTGAAGGGCCAAAGCTCCCACAACTGTAAACTGCTTTGAAATAGACGCTATATTAAATGTTGTTGTATCTGTTACCGGACATTCTGTTTCCATATCCGCAATACCATAATAACGTTCAATCAAAACACTATCTCCCATCATTATCATTACAGCTGCACCCGGTTCATTGACATTGTAGCGAGTCTGCATTAATGAGTCGACTCTTTCCTCTATAGTTTTAGCAGCTTGTGCTGAAACAATCATCAAGACTGCTAAAAGGACAAATAATATACGCTTCATTTAACTGCTAATTTTAAGTTATGCAAACAATCTATGCAGATCGTCTATAGATATTATACTGACAACGAGCTTCCCATCAGGAGTATAATTAGGAGTAGCTAACTTAAACAAATCACTCATGAGATGTTCCATATCGGCTTGCGTTAATTGTTGTCCCACTTTTATCGAAGCTGCACGAGCCATTGATAACGCAATTTTCTCTTTTAAACCGGCGCCCATCTCGTCGCCACTTTCAGTAACACTCTCTATCATCTGCAATATGGCATCTTTAGAATTCACTCCATCAATTACCGATGGAACACCATTTATGCTCCAAGAGTTATCGCCAAGATAAGAGACGTCAAAACCCACTGCACACACCTCATCATAGATACTTTCCATAATAGCATTTTGTGATGACGATAGTTGCAACACCTCCGGGAATATTACACGTTGTGTTGACATAGCTCCAAGTTGAGCCAAGTCCTTATATCTATCATATAAAATCCTAACATGAGCACGATGCTGATCTATTACCATCAAACCTGATTTCGATGGAGAAATGATGTATCGATTCTTTATCTGCATCAGATTTTGAGTAACATCGTCTGACTCAATATCCAATTTAGATTGCACTATCACCTCATTTTCTTTAATATCAGCAATAGCACCTATATCATTAATCGCACTTGCTCGTATATTTTCTATGCTATCATCTCGTTTTCCGGTAAAATCGGCATATAGTTTTTCCCAATCACTGGTAACAGGATTTGTTTCTCTACGCCAAGAAGATGACACACCTCCTCCGCTTGATCTTGGAGTTGCTAAAGTTGTTGTTTTCGCAAACGGGTTATAGGACAAATCAAGTTCGATTTCATGTTGAGCATTAACGTTGGGATTAAATGCCGGAATATCAGGCATATCTTCTGCATCAAAGTTTATTGATGGCACAGCATTAAATGTACCCAATGATTCTTTTATTGCAGCAACAAGAATTTGCCATATCGATTGCTCGTTTTCAAATTTTATTTCATTCTTTGTCGGATGTATGTTCACATCTATTGAATCAGGAGCAACCTCAAAATTTAAGAAATAATTAGGTTGTTCATCTGACGGGATAAGTTGCTCATAACACTGCATCACCGCCTTATGAAAGTAAGGATGACGCATATTACGACCATTAACAAAGAAATATTGAAGGGTATTGCGTTTTCTTGCATACTCAGGCAAACCAACAAACCCTGTAATTTTTACTATTGAGGTATCGGTTTCAACGGGAATGATTTGTTTCTCCAATGATTTACCAAACAACTCTCCTATACGCTGTTTCAACGAGCCTCGCAACAACTGATGTATTACAGCTTCATTATGAACGAGAGTAAATTCCACTTCCGGATTAACAAGTGCCAATCGCTCAAACTCTCGCAATATATTACTCAACTCAACCGAGTCTTTTTTCAAGAACTTGCGTCTCGCCGGGACATTGAAAAACAAGTTTTTAACCATCATGTTGCATCCTGCCTGGCAAGCTTCAGGCTCTTGACTCTCAACTTTTGAGCCATTTATTATCAAACGTGTACCCACGCTTTCGCCTCGGCGCATTGTGCGCAAATCCACTTGTGAAATTGCCGCAATAGATGCAAGCGCTTCTCCTCTAAATCCCATCGTGTTTAGAGCAAATAAATCAGCAGCCTGACTGATTTTAGATGTCGCATGACGTTCAAAAGCCAATCGGGCATCAGTATCACTCATGCCACAACCATCGTCCACAACTTGAATTAATGTGCGACCGGCATCTTTTAATATTATCTGTATATGAGTAGCTCCGGCATCAACCGAATTTTCAACTAATTCCTTTATAACCGATGCCGGACGTTGAATAACCTCCCCTGCCGCTATTTGATTAGCGACCGAATCCGGCAAAAGTTTTATTACATCACTCATCTATATCTTTATTTTAGGCAAACAAAGGTACAACAACCCATGCTCATATACAAGCTATTTTATCTACACAATATCAACAATTACTTCAATTGCGATAATCTCTTGGCATCACCCACAAGCCACACAATATCCCCAACTTCAAATGGGACCTCTCCTGTGGGTTTTATATAATCATCACCACGTTGTATAGCAACGACAAGAGCCGAATAATCATTGCGCAAAGATGCTGTTGCCGTTGTCTTTCCCAATAATGGCGAATTTTCAGTCAATTGAATATTAAACATTTTCACATTGACTGGTGCTTCTCCTCGTTCATGTTCTTCGTGGGACTCTACAACCGGTAATAGCTTTTGGATTTGTTCATCTGTTCCTATTACCCCCAACACATCACCGGGAAATATGCGTGTCTCTCCTTTAGGTATAAGGATTATAGCTGCTCCACGTTGAATGCTCACTACATTGATACCATATTGTTTGCGCAAATTAGAATTCTTCAATCGTTCCCCTACAAATGGACAATTATATCCGACTTCCATATAAGCCAAGTGTAAGTCACTGACAAGGCTATTATTCTTGCCACTCTTGCGCAACTCTCTTTCGTTCAAATTATTCAAGAATTTCTCTTCGATATTGCGCATGCGACGCTTGACCTTTTTCGATAAGAAGAAAATAATCATTATAAACACAGCAAACCCAATTGTCAACCCCACAGTCATTGAATATATTGAGGTTAAGACATACACCACAAAGCCTAATGCCAATAATAATCGGAATATTGTCATTACTATCAATGGCACATCGATGTGAGCATTTGTTGCTCTCAAGCGTCTACGCTCAATTTTCTTTGACACAGGATAAGACAATGCCAATAAAAATGGAGCCATGACCATGAGGGTTATTGCGCTACCTG
>JAFXGB010000209.1 GCA_017520235.1 Muribaculaceae bacterium
GATTGGCTCGCATTCACTCTCGCAGGAGGCATCATACAGATATACACTTCAATCATGATTCCCCGGGCCATCGCCAAAGCAGCAAAAAAGCAAAAAGGTGAAAATGAGTTAAATAAACGCTAATTATTGGCATTTATAGTTGTCAAAAGTAAAATACATCATCATTTAACGAGTTTATTTAATAGGATTTCGTAATTTTGCCCCCGAAATGGGATATAATCTCACAATAGACCAAGGCAATAGCGCCGCAAAGATTGTTATATGGCACAATGATGCATATGTTGCCGATAGCTTTCATCAGGAACTCTCTGTTCAAGATGTAAAGGATATTATTACACAATATAATGTATCATCAGCGATATATAGTTCGGTAGGTGTCGCAGGAAAAGAGATCACAACTGCTTTGCGACAAGCATGTGATAATGTAATTGAGCTCACTCATGAGACCCCAATGCCCATAGTTCTTAACTATGACACTCCCGAAACATTAGGGCGAGATCGCATTGCTGCTGCAGTAGGAGCCTACGACTTGTTTCCCGGCAAAAATGTACTGATTGTGGACATGGGAACAGCTGTTACCTACGACATATTGTCAGATAACGCCCATTTTAACGGAGGGAACATTGCTCCGGGACTGAAAATGCGACTTGACGCATTGCATCAGCTAACGGCAAGACTCCCGCAAGTGAGCCATGAGGGGAACAGCCCCACATGGGGAAAAGATACTGAAACCGCCATACGTGCCGGAGCAATATATGGCATTGTCGGCGAGATTTCTCACTATAAATCCATTCTGCCCGATAACACTATCGTATTATTGACAGGCGGATGGGTAAATAAAATACAGGGATTGCTCTCTTTCCCAACTGAAATAGATGAGCATTTAGTAAATAGAGGTTTAAATTGTATATTAAGATATAATGAAAATAAATAAACTACTTATCATTACAATATTGGCATTTGGCTCAATATTTGGAGCATCGGCTCAATCAACAACAAGTCCATATTCAAAATTTGGTTATGGCTTCCTAAATGACAACGCATCATCGGCTCAACGTGCAATGGGGGGTGTGGGATATGCCATGAACTCCGGTCGACAAATCAACGCGATGAACCCAGCAAGCTATGCAGCTATTGATAGTTTGACATTCTTGTTTGATATGGGACTTAACTACAATACCATTTGGTCAAGCGAAAATGGAGTAAAGTCCAAAGACTATAGCGGAGGCATTGACTATATCACTTTACAATTCCCCGTTACTAAATATATGGGAGTAAGCGCAGGTATGATTCCATTCTCATCAGTGGGCTATTCATTTGGTGATGAAATCGTGCATGGCTCCAACTCTCGCGAAGGGATCGGTGGCATAAATCAATTATATGTGGGTGTGGGTGCTAATTTATATAAAAACTTGTATCTTGGAGCCAATGTTTCATACTTGTTTGGCACAATCATCAATGATGCATATGCCTATACTGACCATGGTTCAACATCTCTTTTTGAACGAGTGATGCAAATCAGAGACTGGAGAGTGCAATTTGGCGCTCAATACTCAATTGATTTCGGGAGCAAAAATCGCGGGACAATAGGAGTTGTATATTCTCCGGGAAAAGCATTATTAGGTAAAACATGGGGTACTTACTATGATATCTCGGCTGAAAATGCTAAACCTGACACTGTTGGAGAAACAAAACTCAAAAACAAATACTCACTTGCTTCTTCTATGGGCATTGGCTTGAACTGGGAATGGAATAAGAAATTAATGGCTGAAGTAGACTTTACCTATGAGCCCTGGAAAGATGCAAAATCAGCAGCAATCGTCAATGAAAATACAGGAGAGGTTGTTTTTGAAAATGCACAATTTGACAATCGTTGGAAGATAGCAGCAGGATTACAATATACACCTAAAGTGCGCGGTAATTATCTGCAACGCATCACTTATCGCATCGGTGGCTTCTATAACCACGATTACGTTATGGTAAATGGCAACAACCTTCGCGACTATGGACTATCGGCAGGTTTTGGTCTTCCGGCACCTAAATCAAAAACCGTCATAAACCTCGGCTTTGAATGGCGTCGTCGTGAAGCCCACCCGGCAACATTAATCAAGGAAGACTATTTTAATATCACTCTCGGAATAAACTTCAACGAAATGTGGTTCTGGAGAAACAAAATACGCTAATCCCAAGAATTGAAATCAACAATCTCACATAGCCATCTGAAATATTTACCTGTAGCCGTCCTCATTTTAATGTGGATGGCTATCAGTTCATCTTGCGGCAACTCTAAGAAAGAGTTTGTCGATGTTACCATTGACTACGAAACAACTCCCACAATGGAAACCCATGATGTTGAAACAGTGATTTCTGACTCCGGGATAATTCGCTATAAAATCACAGCTCCTCTTTGGCTCGTTTTCGAAGAAGCTAAAGAGCCCCGATGGAATTTCTCCGAAGGAATGCATCTCGAAAAATATGACAATGAGCTGAAAATTGACGCTACATTTGATTGCGACTCTGCAAAATATCTTAGCCAACGTAAATTATGGGAATTTTCAGGTAGCGTACATGCCCTAAACGTAGCTAAAGATCGCTTCGATACTGAACTCTTGTTTTGGGACCAACAAAACAAAAAAGTTTATACCGACTCGTTCATTCACATCGAGAAAAGCGACCGCATAATCGAAGGATATGGTTTCGTTTCCAACGAAACCATGACTGATTATTACATCAATCGCGTATCGGGCATTTTCCCCATCAACGACATGAGGAAACAAAACAACGATAGCACGACTGTTTCAACATCAGATAGCACAGCTGTAACCACTTCTGAAAATGAATCAAAGACTCAAACTCATAATAAAACCATAGAACCCATTCAGCTCAACAAAACAAAAAGAACTGAAAGACTTGAACTAAAACAAATATCAAAAGATGGAAATTGACGCACTTTGGACTTGGGTGGCAATAATAGGCATATCTCTTGTTTTCTCTGCCCTATTTTCCGGCTCTGAAATAGCCTACATATCATCGGACAGAGTCAGAGTGGAGCTCGACATAAAAAAAGGCGGACTAATCAATAAAATCATCAACCTGTACTACTCTCGCCAAGACATGTTTATTTCAACAATCCTTGTCGGAAACAATATCATGCTGGTAATCTATGGTATGGGAGCGGCAAAAATTCTTGAACCCTGGATAGCAAGCACAATGTGGGATAACGAAGCTTTTGTGTTGGGGATGCAAACGCTAATATCCACAGCTATTATCCTTCTTACCGGGGAATTCTTCCCTAAGGCAATATTTCGCATAAACCCAAACCGTTCACTAAAAATATTCTCAATCCCCATTTATATATTCTACATTGTCCTATTCCCTATATCCAAATTCACATCATGGCTATCTAAAGTGCTCATGCGACTATGTGGAATACATAGCGAAGATACCCGACTCGGAGTCCTATCTATAGGGGATTTAAACCAATATATCGAAAAAACAATAGACGATACCGCAACTGTAGCCAATGCTAAGGTTGAACATGAGGTGAAAATATTTCACAACGCACTCGATTTCTCATCAACACACTTGAGAGACTGCATGATTCCTCGCAACGAAATTGTTGCTGTCAACGTTGATACTACCACAAGAGATGAGCTAAGCGCGTTATTTACCTCAACAGGTCGTTCAAAAATAATTGTTTATCAAGAAGACATCGACAACGTTCTCGGATATATCCACGTAAGCGAGTTGTTTGACCTTAATCAAGATTGGAAAGAACAATTGAAGCCCGTTTTATTCGCTCCTGAAACACTTCTTGCCAACAAGATGATGCGACGCTTGCTTGCCGAAAAACGTTCCGTTGCAATCATTATAGATGAGTTTGGAGGCACAGCCGGATTAGTTACACTTGAAGACCTCGTGGAAGAAATCTTTGGTGATATTCAAGACGAGCATGACAACAAACGCATCCTTGCCAATGAAATAGCCCCCGGAGTATATGAATTCTCAGGACGCATTGAAATTGCCGAACTAAATGAAACTTATCATCTGAATATCCCCGAGGAAGATGAATATCAAACACTTGCAGGATACATACTATACGAAACAGGAACAATACCTGCCAAAGACGCATCTATAACACTTGGCGGATTGATATTTGAAATTGTGAAGAAATCAGCAACAAGGCTTGAAATAATACGCATTACCAAGCCACAAGACGATGATGCACAACAAAATTAGGCAAATTTATTGCAAAACGCTTGCATATATCAAAAACAATACCTACCTTTGCATCGCAAAACAATGATGGTGCCATAGCTCAGTTGGTAGAGCAAAGGACTGAAAATCCTTGTGTCCCCGGTTCGATTCCTGGTGGCACCACAGCAAAGAAAAGCAAAACAACGTAAAATCCTGATTTTCAACGAAAATCGGGATTTTTCATTTTCCCCAAAAACGCAAAAAAGTGCGGTTTACGACCGCCTTTGGTGGAGCAGAAGGTGGAGCAAACTGGTGTTCCAAACATCTCCACCTTGAAAGAGTATTTTTCGCTGATTCACAACATTTTGCATAGCGTTA
>JAFXGB010000210.1 GCA_017520235.1 Muribaculaceae bacterium
CTACGACTGCTGAAGGTATGGCAATCATGGTAGATGTAAATGGCAATTACACCGGATATATGACCGATATGACTCGTGTATTTTCTGTTGGAGGATTAGATGATCTATCAAAAAAAGCCCACGAATGCTCTCGTCGCATATGCAAAGAGCTATCTGCAATAGGCAAGCCCGGGATTGAAGCTAAAGCGCTATATAACAAAGCAATTGAAATCGTTGAAGAGGAAGATCTCGGCCATTTATTCATGGGACATCGACAAAAAGCCGGATTCATAGGTCATGGTGTGGGAATAGAAATAAACGAGCTACCTGTAATTGCACCTCGCAGTCGCGACATTCTTGCAATTGGGAATGTTATTGCCCTTGAACCTAAATTCGTGATCCCCGGTATAGGTGCTGTGGGTATTGAGAACACTTACATTGTAACCGAAAACGGCATGGAGTGCATCACTCTTGCTCCCGAAGAAATTATTAATCTTATATAATAATTAAATAATGCACCCTATCGCATCAAAAATTGACAAACCAATATTTCATCTCGTTGGAGAGATTGCCGACAGTTTAAATCGAGAATGCTACACTGTGGGAGGTTATGTGCGTGATTTATTCCTTAATCGTGCATCTAAAGATATTGACTTTGTCACAGTTGGTAGCGGTATTGAAGTGGCTCAAGGGGTAGCCAATGCATTGGGCAAAAAAACTCGCCTAAATGTTTTTCAGAATTTTGGCACAGCACAAGTAAAAAACCGGAATGTTGAATTAGAATTCGTAGGAGCTCGACGCGAATCATATCGACAAGGTTCTCGCAAACCTATTGTTGAAGATGGATCACTCGAAGATGATATTTCACGACGAGATTTCACAATTAATGCAATGGCACTTTGCGTTAACGCTGACAGATTTGGCGAATTGATTGATTTCTATGATGGAGTTGGCGATCTCGATCGCAAAATTATTCGCACTCCACTCGATCCTGACATCACTTTTAGCGATGACCCCTTGCGAATGATGCGTGCAGTGAGATTTGCCACTCAATTAAATTTCACCATATTTCCCGACACATTTGATGCAATATCACGAAATGCCGAACGCATAAACATTATATCAAAAGAACGTGTTGCCGACGAATTAATGAAGATAATGGCTTCTCCTCAACCTTCTATCGGTTGGATTTTATTAAAGAAATCGGGGCTATTAAAATTAATATTCCCTCAATTAGCGGCAATGTCGGGGGTAGATGTTGTTAACGGTCGAGGTCATAAAGACAACTTCTATCACACGATGGAGGTCCTTGACAATGTTGCTCAAAAGAGCGACAATGTGTGGTTACGTTGGGCGGCATTAATGCACGATATTGGAAAGCCTCGCACTAAACTTTGGGTTGATAAAATTGGTTGGACATTCCACAATCATAATTTCATTGGAGCCAAAATGATTCCTCGAATATTTCGAGAATTAAAGCTTCCTCTTAATGAGAAAATGAAATATGTGCAAAAGTTGGTGGAGCTACATATGCGCCCAATAGCTTTAGTTGAAGATATTGTCACCGATTCGGCAGTTCGTCGCTTAATA
>JAFXGB010000211.1 GCA_017520235.1 Muribaculaceae bacterium
GTTATCAGTAAAGGAGATGTAAAAATTAGCACAATCGAACATGCTCTTGCGGCATTATATGCTACAGGGATTGACAATTGTTTAATTAAACTAAATGCTCCGGAATTACCTATTTTAGATGGTAGTGCAAAAGAATATTGTGAAAAAATTGCAGCAGTTGGCACAATAGAGCAAGCTATTGAAAAAGATTACTACATTGTAAAACAAAAAATAGAAGTACGAGATGATACAACAGAATCATCTATTGTTGTTTTACCAGATGATGACTTTAGTATCGACACTATGGTTGCTTTTGATTCTCCAATACTAACAAATCAATTTGCAACACTTGAAAATCTTGGGAATTTCCCAACAGAAATCGCGGCAAGTCGCACATTTGTATTTGTTCGTGAAATTGAGCCTCTTGTAAAAGGGAATTTAATAAAAGGAGGAGACCTCGATAATGCAATTGTTATTTATGATTCCCCTCTTCCTCAAGAAGAATTAGATAGAATTGCTGACCTAATGAATGTTCCTCGCAAGAGTGTAACTGAATTTGGATATGTCAACGACAAACCATTATTTGCCGCCAACGAACCAGCAAGACATAAATTGATGGATGTTCTTGGTGATATAGCTCTAATTGGACGCCCTCTAAAAGGCAAAATCATTGCAACTCGTCCTGGGCACTCAATCAACACAACATTCTCAAAAAAAATACGCAAGGAAATAAAGCGTCAAGAACTGCAGGCTCCTATATACAATCCATCAATTGAGCCATTGATGGATGTTAACCAAATACGTGAATTGCTTCCTCATCGTTATCCATTCCTTTTGGTTGATAAAGTTATTGAACGAAGCGATAAACACATTGTTGGAGTGAAAAACGTTACCGGTAATGAGCCTTTCTTCCAAGGACACTTCCCTCAAGAGCCTGTTATGCCGGGGGTTCTAATGATTGAAGCTATGGCACAAACCGGAGGTCTTTTGGTCTTAGGAACTGTTGATGAGCCAGAAAGATATTCAACTTATTTCATGAAAATAGATAACGTAAAATTCCGTCAAAAAGTAGTTCCTGGAGATACTCTATTATTCCATGTTTCTTTCATGACTGAACTTCGTCGTGGCTGTGCAGTAATGAAAGGATATGCTTTCGTTGGAGAAAAAATCGTTACCGAATGTGAATTCATGGCACAAATTGTAAAAAACAAATAACTCTCAATATGAAACAACCATTGGCATACATTCATCCCGCTGCTAAAATTGCACATAACGTTGTGATTGATCCATTTGTTACTATTGATCAAAACGTTGAAATCGGCGAAGGTACCCGCATCTGTAGCAATGTTACAATCATGGAAGGTGCTCGCATTGGTAAAAATTGTACGATTTTCCCTGGTGCAGTTATATCTGCAGTACCTCAAGACCTCAAATTTGACGGAGAAGAAACACTTGCAATCATTGGAGATAATACAACTCTTCGCGAATGTGTTACAATCAACCGAGGAACCGCAGCAAAAGGAAAAACAATAGTAGGCAACAACTGCTTGATTATGGCTTACTCCCATGTTGCTCACGATACTATCGTTGGGAACAACGTAATTATCTCTAATGCGACACAACTTGCAGGAGAAGTTGTTGTTGACGACTTTGCAGTTATAGGCGGAGGAGCATTAATACACCAATTCTGCCATATAGGACCTCATGTGATGATTCAAGGAGGAGCTCTTGTCAATAAGGACATCCCTCCATACGTTAAGGCTGCTCGTGAGCCAATCGCATACGCCGGAATAAACTCAATAGGTTTACGCCGTAGAAATTTCAGTAGCGAAACTATTCGTGAAATTCAAGAAATTTATCGTTACTTATATCTTTCTGGATTAAACAATACCGATGCAGTAGAACGCATTGAGGCAGAGCTACCAGCGTCAAAAGAGCGTGATGAAATTATACTTTTTGTACGTAATTCTAAACGTGGTATTATTCGTGGATATGTATAATCTCTTCCGAAATAGAATCAATAAAAAAGCTACTTCAATGAAGTAGCTTTTTTATTGATATTTAGAATGGTAAATCATCGCTTTCATCTGTTGTTGTAAATTCCGGTGGGGGAGGGACATCTCCGGGAATTGATTGAGTAGGCGTCGAAATAGGAGCTGCTCCATCTTTTTCGGCCTTCCATCCGCGAATACTTGTAAACCAACGACCATTATATTCACGACTCTCAATATCAAAACTCAATGTAACTACATCTCCAACATTTAGAGGATATTGATCAGCCCTCTCTCCGAAAAAATCAAAATGAACTTTGCGAGGGTATGTTTCTTGCGTTTCTAAAACATATTCTCTTTTTTTCCATGCATTTCCAGCTTTTGATGTCCCAGACATTTCAGGAAGGGCAAGAATTATTTTTCCTTTAATTTCCATTATACTATTATGTTAAGTTATTTCTTGCAAAAATAGGAAATTGCCTCAAAATATGCCAAATAAAATTCAATAAACTTATTAACAGAAAACACCTAAAATCTGTTATTCTCAAAATTTCATTACAAACGATAAATATCTGAGACATTTTAATTAACTTAGCCTAAAAAATAATCATATGGCAAATAATTCAGAGTGGTGGACTGCACCAACCGAAAGTGAAAACGGCAATCTCATTATGGTAACAGGTCGTCGCGATATCGAAAAATTTAAAAATAATCCTAAATTCAATATCCGAATAGAGGTTACATGGAAATATAATAGTGATAAGTCTGGAATGCCCGACTTTGAAACATCTTCTTTAATGGAAGAAGTTCAAGCATCTATTGAAAATACATTTAAGAAAGATCCTATTGCAATATTAACAGGCATATATACAGGTGATGGAGAACGCAATTGGATATTTTACACACTAAGCACCAATATTTTCGGAAAGAAATTTAACGAAGCACTTCAATCATTTGAATTGCTTCCAATAACAATATACGCCGAAAATGATCCTGAGTGGAATGAATATCAAGAGATGAAATCATTGACCGAAATCAGTACCGAAGATTAAACGAGCTACTGCATCAGCACATCTTTCACCATCAATAGCAGCAGAAACAATTCCTCCAGCATATCCGGCGCCTTCACCACATGGGAACAATCCTATAATTGCAACGTGGGACATTGTTTCATTGTCTCTGGGTATACGCACTGGTGAAGATGTGCGAGTCTCATCACCAATTAATACGGCTTCATTTGTTAGAAATCCTTTTGATTTTCGACCAAAATCTCTAAATCCTTGTTGCAATCTTTTAGAAATAAAAGAGGGGAGCAGTTTATCTATGCGCGACGAATGAATTCCTGGTGCATAAGATGTTTTAGGTAATGTTTTAGACTCTTGCCCTTCAACAAAATCAATCATTCTTTGTGCAGGAGCATTTTGAGTACCATTACTATCCTTAAAAAACTTTGCCTCGATATCCTCTTGGAATTTCATCATCTTTAAATTGCCATATTCATCATAATCAGGCAAGTCCTCTGGTAAAACTTCCACTACCATTCCCGAATTTGCCCACTTTGTTCCTCGATTTGATGGAGACATGCCATTTACGACCAATTGTCCTTTATCACTTGCAGCTGGGATTATAAAGCCCCCTGGGCACATACAAAACGAATATACCCCACGTCCATCAACTCGAGTTAACATAGAATACTCTGCAGCAGGCAAATACCTTCCACGTCCTTGCTTACTATGATATTGAATACAATCTATCAAATGCTGAGGATGTTCGAGTCGAACCCCTACAGCCAAACCTTTTGGTTGAATATCTATTTTCTTTTCATTTAGCAAATGATAAATATCTCGTGCAGAGTGACCGGTTGCCAATATCACCGGGCCCAAATATCGTTCTCCTGTTATTGTTTCAACACCAACAACGACGCCGTTTTCAATAATTATATCTGTTACTCTTGAAGAGAAAGCGACAATACCACCACTTTTAACAATTGTTTCACGCATTGATTTTATCACTCCCGGCAACTTATCGGTACCAATGTGAGGATGAGCATCTATTAATATATCTTCTGAAGCTCCATGTTGATGAAATACTGCTAATATTTTTTCTACAGAACCTCTTTTTTTGCTTCGGGTATATAATTTGCCATCAGAAAATGCACCGGCACCACCTTCGCCAAAGCAATAATTAGAATCAGGATCAACTATATTTTCGCGTGAAATACGAGCCATATCTCTGCGACGAGAGTCGACATCTTTTCCTCGTTCCAACACAATAGGTCTTAGGCCTAATTCTATAAGACGTAACGCGGCAAACAATCCTGCCGGACCTGCTCCAACAACCACAACTTGCCTTGCATCAGCAACTGACTTATACTTAATAGGAGTTATCAAAGATAACGTTTCTGGGTCCTCATCAATATAGACTCTAACCGTCAAATTTATCATTACATTTCGTTGGCGAGCATCAATCGAACGTTTAATTATTTTACATACTTTTATACGATTAACATCTACATTCAACATTCCTGAAACATGAGCATTCAAACGCAAAGGAACATAAGCAATTTCTGGTGATAATCTTAATTGTAACTCGTTTATCATAATCAGGAATTTATAAGCGATGAAAAATGTTTATTTTCTTTTTTTAGCAACACCCATAGCGTTGCTAAAGCGACTAAAAATGCGAGTAAATCAGAGACTGACAAGCTAAGCCACACACCATTAACGCCAAAGAAATGTGGCAATATCAATAAATTCGGAATAAGGAATAATAATTGACGTGTTAATGACAAAAATATAGAGATTTTAGGTTTACCTATTGCTTGAAGGAAATTTTGTATAATGACACCTCCTCCAACGGCAGAATAAAAGATGAAACTTATCCTAAATCCTGTAACTGAGATATCTATTAAAGTCTTATCTGTTGTAAATAATGATGATATTTCATAGGGAAATAATTCTGCCATAACAACACCAATCGTTGTAATTAGAATCCCTATAAAAAGACCGATTTTCAATGTATGCTTAACTCTATCCCATTGATTTGCGCCATAATTGAATCCTAATATTGGTTGCATCCCTTGCGTAATACCAAATACAATCATTACAAACAACATCCCTGTACGATTAACAATCCCAAACGCCCCAACGGCAAGATCACCTATGTTTTTACCTGTTTCAAGCAATGCATTATTTATAAATATCACCACTATACAAGCGCACACATTCATCAAAAAAGGAGACATACCTATTGAGTATATCCTCTTAACTATTGACATTGATAATTTCAAGTCTTTACGAGAGCCAAAATGCACAAAACTACTCTTCGAATAAAAATGTTTCAAAACCAGCACCATACCCACCGACTGACCACAAATAGTAGCAAAAGCAGCACCGGCGATTCCCCATTTTAAAACAAAAATATAAATTGGGGCTAATATCACATTTACCAATACCGTTACTAATGCTGTAGCCATTGCTTTCTTGGGATAGCCTGTTGCTCGCAACATATTATTTAATGCGATAAAAACATAAGATATAGGAGTGCCATATAATATTATCCTCATAAACTCCCGCGCGTAGGGGATAGTTTCGTCAGTTGCGCCAAAGAAATACAATATTTCATCTAAAAACAATATTGACAATCCTCCGAATACAATGGAATGAATAATACTCAATGTCAGAACATTATTCAATACTTTTTTTGCTCTTGTATAATCTTTTTGTCCCAAAAATATTGAACAAATTGTTGAGCCTCCTGCTGATATAAATACACAGAAAGCAATAACAAGATTCATTAGCGGGAAGGTAATCGCAAGTCCGGCAATAGCCATTGCCCCTACACCATGTCCAATGAATATACTATCGACTATGTTATACAACGATGTCGCAACACTTGCTATAATAGCAGGTATTGAATATTGCATTAGCAACTTCCCGATAGGAGCTGAGCCTAATGCCATTGGACTATTTACTGCATTTGTCGACATAATATTCTTTTGATTTTACAAAATTAACTCAAAACATCGCAATAGTAGCCGTTTTCAGTATTAATTTTGCGTAAAATAAAACAATATCACAATGGAAAAAGTTGGAGTATTATTTGATTTGGATGGCGTACTCATTGACAGTGAGGGACTTTACACTGAATTTTGGGAAGATATAGAAAAAATATATCCCACCGGAGTTGATAATTTTGCCTATGTTATTAAAGGTAATGCACTATTTAAAATACTCAACACCTATTTTGACAAATCCATTCATCAAGACATCATAAACCGAGTACATGATTTTGAGAATAATATCATATATCCAATATATGATGGAGTAATCAATTTCCTGACACAATTAAAAGAATATAACATCCCCACAGCCATTGTTACAAGTAGCGATAATGTAAAAATGGAAAGTTTATATCATCAGCACCCGGGATTTAAAGACTTTTTTGATGCAATAATTACCGGATCAGATGTAACAAAATCTAAACCAGATCCTCAGGGCTATCTCATTGCAGCAAAAGCCATCAATCGCAACCCTGTTGATTGCTATGTCTTTGAGGACTCTATACAAGGCCTTGAAGCAGGCATGGCATCTGGAGCTACAGTTATAGGCTTAACTACAAGTAACCCATCCGAAAAAATAAAAGAAAAAGCCCATGAGTTGATTGACAACTTCATAGGCTTTAATGTCGAAACAATGTTATCTATAAAACGTTGTTAACACGCTTTGAAACTCATATCAAGACCTTTGACAGAGTGGGTGAGTGCTCCCACCGAAATATAATCCACACCACACTCGCCATAAGCGCGCAATGTGTCAATCGTGATACCACCTGATGATTCTATCTCTACACGACCATTAATCAAAGCAACAGCTTCGCGAGTGCGTTCAGGAGTGAAATTATCAAGCATAATGCGATCTACTCCTGCTTCCAATGCTTGATTTATCTCATCGGTATTACGCACTTCAATCTCTATTTTGAGATCACGACCTGTCTCCTTGCAATATCTTTTTGCTGAAGCAATAGCTTCTTTAATTCCTCCTGCAAAATCCACATGATTGTCTTTAATCAAAATCATGTCAAACAATCCTATGCGGTGATTACAACCACCACCTATTTTCACTGCCTCTTTTTCAAGCATGCGCAATCCCGGAGTAGTCTTGCGGGTATCAAGCACCTTTGTTTTCAACCCTTCAAGACGTTCTTGATATTTAGCTGTAACAGTAGCAATACCACTCATGCGTTGCATAATATTAAGCATCACACGTTCTGTTTGCAATAATGAACGCACCCTACCTTCTACTTCAAAAGCAATATCCCCAGGTTTCACATGAGCTCCATCGTTGATAAACACAGTCATTTTCAACTCCGGATCAAACTTATCAAATACCTTTTTTGCTATCTCAATACCAGCAATAATACCTTCTTCCTTAACAATCAAGCGTTGTTTCCCATCTCATCGGCAGGAATAGTGCTTAACGTTGTATGGTCTCCATCGCCCACATCCTCAGCAAACGCCAAAGTGAGCAAATCATCTATTAATTCGTCTCTTGATTTCATAACAGTCAATTATTTATCGCAAAGATACAAAAAAGGGACTACATAACAATGGTAATTCTTTTTATCTATTTTTGTGCTTTACTTGACGGGACGCACCGTAAAACCGTCGCTACGGTCGCTGCTGACGTAGTAGTTGAGGTAGTAGTCGTCGTAGAGGTAGTGGTAATCAATGTGGAAGTAGAGGCGCCATGCGTCGTTGCTGGTGCCCTCGCGCAACGTACCACTCCAGTAGTAACCGTCACTCCCTTGGTCGTAGGCGTAGAGCGAAGTGCCGGTGCGGTAGCCTGCAGCGGAGAGAAAGATTGAATTTCCATTAGGACCTGTAACTTTATAGCCGTTTATTCCCTTATACGTAATCCAGGTCCATGTACATTTTGAACGAAGTTCTGATAATTCATCATAAGTGGGCATGCGCCAACTTCCGCCCCATTTCTGACGTGCTACATCATATTGTGTACCACATATATTATTTCCGATATTAGCATACTCTTTATCGCCATCTGTATCATAATAATATTTATATGTATCTTCTGAATAATTATCCTTTTGTACTGTTTCGCCCCATGAATAATAACCACCATATTTTTCAGGAGATGATGCGCCAACATTCCATCCTGCCCAATTTACTGACAAGCCGAGATCTACCTCTTGACTCAATGAGATTCCGGTTTCGGGATCTACATTTTCTTCTACTTCTCTATCAGAATCAGAAAGTTCATCACTACCACATGATGAAAAGTTACAGAGCATTACCATAAATACCCATTTTAATAATGACCTTTTCATAATAATAAATTTTTCTCCTATGTCTCCTCATTTGGCATTTTGAATTCATAAAGAACGCGCGTGACATTGTCTTTTATTTTACACTAGGCATCAACAAACGCTGTCTTTAATATATCCGCTTGTAGACTATCGCAATAGCATAACAAGATTAGCACAAAGTTAACGAATATTTGATTATTATCAATTGTTTGGATTAATAATTAATCTCATAATGAGACAACATCACACATTATTTGTAACTTTGTGAAAAATACGGAAAATGAAAATTACATTATTGGCGATAGGGAAGACTAATGCGAAATATCTGCAAGAGGGTATCGAGCAATACACAAAGCGGTTGAGCCACTATATTCCTTTTGAATTGAAGATTTTGCCTGACGTAAAAACGACCAAGGCACTCACTACTGACAAGCAAAAGGAGATGGAAGGGGAGATGTTTATGTCGGCAATACAACAAGGGGACTGGGTTACGTTGCTTGATGAACGTGGCAAGGAATTTACTTCACGCGATTTTGCTTCATATATAGACAAGAAGATGATAACCATTCCCAAGAACTTGATTTTCATTATTGGTGGACCTTATGGCTTCTCTAAAGCGATGTATGACCGAGCTAATGAAAAACTATCGCTTTCAAAAATGACGTTTTCTCACGAAATGATAAGATTGTTTTTTGTAGAACAGATTTATCGTGCGATGACCATTCTAAAGGGGGAGCCTTATCATCATGATTAGATGATGAAATCTATCATAATGCGATCGGAAATAAGCATTGTTTTTTCGGAAATAGCAAGTTGATTTCCTATAATAATCATTTCGCCACTTGATAAATACTTTTGTGCCGTAGATATTAATTGTTCATAGAATGCTTCTCCCCAACGATGCCGATAATCATCAAGATTAATGCCGGTAGATGTGCGCAATGAAACGATTATATAATCATTATGCCGTTCTTCTTGTGTTTCATCTTCAATAGTATAATATGGTTTGCCCGATTCTATTGAGGTTATATATTGTTTTATATTATTGCCATTAAAACGGCGATTGCATCCATCAAAACTATGAGCCGACACACCTAACCCTAAGTAGGGTAGATCTCGCCAATAGTTACTATTGTGAATGGCATTGTGGCCTGGCAAAGAGAAATTAGATATTTCGTAATGTTCATAACCATTAATTTTTGCCGTATCAATTAAATGGTTATACATCTCTTGTGCCAATTCTTCAGATGCTTCTTGAACTTTTCCATTTTTCAACTGTGCATATAGTCCTGTTCCAGGCTCATAGGATAGAAGATAGGCAGAAAAATGAGGTAATCCAAAAGACAACAGCTTTTCTAATGATTGTTTCCAACTATCTAATGACTGTCCCGGTAATCCATATATTAAATCTCCACTAATTTCATTTACACCTGAACGGCGCAATATATCAATTGCATCAACTGCCATCTGTGCCGAATGTCGACGATTTATTGCTTTTAACTCTGCATCATTAAATGATTGTATTCCCATGCTCACACGAGAAATGCCCATTTTCGCAATAGCATCGCACCATTCCGGGGATATATCCTCCGGATTAGCTTCTA
>JAFXGB010000212.1 GCA_017520235.1 Muribaculaceae bacterium
CTCAAATAACTTAACACATTGCTGTAAATAACAAAGGCTTGCCGAGTCTGCATAGGTGGAGTATGTCCGCTGCTTCGATTTCTCCCATACTTCATCTGCGATGAGAGGAGTATGTGTATCTGCCTCAATGCATTTCAGGAAGAATCTCACCTCCGCCATATTCCAGAAGCGGAAACCATCCATGCTCTGAATAAGTTTACTATTTAGGTTGTATTTTCTCAAAAGTGCCACCATAATTACTGCCTCCTCGTTAGTCTGAGTGAGGACACACATAGTGCCACGCCCACGATGATTCATTAAATCATCAACGAGAGGTTGATACATATATGTCGATACATGTTGCGTTATACTTACACTTCCAGTCTCTGAACTCATCGATATGATTGGTCGGTTCTTCATCCTATCTTTTATAGCACCGACAAAATTGTTGGCATACTTCACTATATGTTGTGAGCTGCGGTAATTCTCTGTCATCTCGACAAAACTGCCATTGGACTCCTTGAGCAATTTGGCCATATACTTCGAATTAGAGCCACGGAACTCAAAAATATTTTGGTCGTCATCACCAACAGCAATTACACGCATCTCCTCATTCGCTGTCATTAAGGCGTGCACTAACGCATACTCTTCAGCACTCATATCCTGAGCCTCGTCAATCACAAGGACAGTCTTTGCTATTCGGTTTGGCTCTACCTCGCCATCATTTATCATTTGCGCTGCACGTGACACCACATCTTTGGCATCGTCCAGATTACCTATTCTGCCAAGCAAATCGAAGCAATAAGAATGAAACGTCTTTATCTCTACAAAATGGGCTGCGTTACCGATTAATCCCATAAGTCGCTGTTTGAACTCTGTTGCAGCAGCACGTGAAAAAGTCAGCATCAGTAATTGCTCGTGTTTTACATCTTCAAGCAATAGCAATGATGCTAATTTATGTACCAGCACCCTCGTTTTTCCACTTCCGGGACCAGCTGCGACAACGATACATCGAGACTCTTTGTCGGAAATTATCTCCATTTGCTTATCTGAAAGCGAACCAAAGAGTTGTTCATATTTCCCAGGTGTAACATTACGCTCTATCTCTCGGACACGCTCACCTTTGAAATACTTCGCCACAAAGCGTTTATAATCCATCTGGAAATAATCTTGCACATATTGTAGAGCAGCATTGTAGTCCTTAACCATCAAATTAGCATACTCTCCCACAATATGAACTTGCTGTATCTTCTGCTTATAGAATTCGTTTAGCATGCGGTAGTCCTCCTGCTTATAACGGAATTTATTATCTTTGACTCGGCGAATATCCATGGCATTATATAGGACAAGGAAACCACCCTCTAATTTCAATGCTCCAATTTTAGATAAATACAGCAATGCTTCCTCCACATCTTCGAGCTGCACATCTTGCATTGAGCCAAAAAGATTTGAACTTTTTTTAACATCATTTAATAGCTCAATAATAGAAAATTGCACTCCTCTCTTTTTCTCATCCTCTCCTGCTGATGAAGATAATGTCTGCCTGAATAGCCACTCCACAGCAAACTGACAAATTGCCAAACGCCTTTCAAATCGTTTTATAATGGAATCCAAATCCGCCTGACGAACGACCTCCATATTGTGTGCCACATCCTCTTTCTTACGAGTATAACCCTTTATTGTGAGGAAATATAACAATGTGCGAATATCTTTTTCTGTAGCCGATGTTATTCCCTCTTTCTGTGCGTTATCATTCAATTGTTTACACGAAATCCTTAGAACATCATCAGGGATATTATTGAGTATGTATCGCTCCAATTTTGTAAATTGTTCCAATAATCGTTTGGACTTATGTTCCGACTCTCCCACATCATTCAAATAAGCCGAAATATCCTTTGTGTCAGCCAATATACCCTCCTGACGCATTCGTTCAACAACTGATACGACATCATTTTTCTTAAGTCCAAGAATATCTGCCAAATAATCAACACGCGATTCTGCCACATCATCTTGTGCTTTTGCTATGTGCTTTTGAGAGATTAGCGATTTGATGACACGAACAGCCTTTTCAACCTCCTCATTTTCAAACAGGACAGACTCGGAAATACGCCTACGCGCCTCATCTACATTCTTCACGGTAATACCCGTAGCATATACATGTGGAACATTATTTCCACGCTCTAAATAACCAGCTTGTTCCAAAGCGGCCAGAGCAGTACGGACACGCGTCTCAATATCAGACACCGAGTCATCCCAACCCGCTTTACGTGCAATTTCCAATGCAGAACAGCATGCGCGCACACGATGCTTTGTCATCTCCTTAACAGCTTTCCAAACTTGCTGAATTTCACTAATACTCAACTTTGTCTGATTTAACAGAATAAAGTGTTTATCTAAGTCTGAATCGCTATACAATACAAAACATCTTGCTTGCAATTCTGGATCTCGACCAGCTCGACCAGCCTCCTGCACATAGTTCTCCAACGAATCGGAAATATCATAATGCACGACCAAACCGACATCTTTCTTGTCTACGCCCATACCAAAGGCGGATGTGGCCACAATAATACGCACCTGATCCGACATAAAAGCATCCTGATTTGCAATCTTCTCATCAGCATCCATTCGCCCATTGAATGGCAATGCTTTATATCCATCACGCGAAAGTTTCTCTGCCAACAGTTTTGTTCTTTTCGTTCTCGACACATAGACTATAGTCGGACACGATGTTTCAGCTATCAGTGAGCGTAATTTCGCATACTTATCTTCGTCTGTATCAGCGTGAATAACAGAATAACGCAGATTAGTTCGCGAAGCAGTAGACGCAAATAACTGAAGGTCGAGATTAAGCGTTTGCTTAAAATAGTCGCAAATATCCTGTACTACCTTTTGCTTAGCTGTAGCTGTGAAACACGAAACTGGGATAGGCGTAATGAGTTTCTTCCTTTTCTGATATTCACTTATAAATTTACCAATATAGAGATAATCAACACGAAAGTCTTGTCCCCAAGATGAAAAACAATGAGCCTCATCTATTACAAAGCGCACCACATGTCGTGCCAATAAAATCTTCTCAAATGTCTTTGAACGCAGCATTTCAGGTGCGATATATAGCAGCGAAGCATCGCCATCTAAAACACGCTGAATAGCAAGTGAGCGACTAATGGGATCAAGAAGTCCATTAATTGTTACAGCATCCGCAATACCCCTCTCGGCAAGATTATCAACTTGATCCTTCATGAGGGATTGTAGCGGAGAAATAACAACTGTCAGACCATGTACGGAACGACCCTCCATCAATGCCGGCAACTGAAATGTAAGCGACTTACCACCACCAGTAGGGAATATTGCAAGCAACGATTTACCATCAACTGCTGCCTGCACTGACATCTCTTGCAGTGGCTCACCCTCATATGTGCGAAATTGGTCGTAGCCAAAATACTGCTTTAAGTTATAATGAACATCGAGGTCTTTATTACAATAATTACAACCACGAAGACACTTGGTGTGTCGCAGTTGCCTAACAATATTTTCGACATTGGGATAATTGCATAGTACCCAAGCAGGAGTGATAGACCTATGGTCTGTTGTGTCTATCAAGGCTAAAGCATAAGCCAATTCACATGGATATTGAACAATTATATTTTCAATATCTGCATGCTCACAGATCTTTCCTTGATATGTAGAGCGTATCAAATTTGCCAAATCATCAGCCTCTGTAGCCTTTGCATTAACAAAATGGAGGAAACCCTCAAATTCAGCTATACCATCCAATAGCGTAGCATAGATACTCTTTTTATCGTCCGACAATGCACTCCATCTGGCCACCTCATCCATTAACAGGTCATGAGCCTTTTCACAGTCATTAACTGGATTATTTATCTGATCGCTAATCAATTTATCATCCTTCAATAGATGGTGATATGGTTTTTCAGGGAACAGTAAAGGCGAAACATATAGCGTGTCTACTAACATCCATTGGTGAGGAACATCACCAAAAAGGTACTTTGCATCATGGTGAACAATATTATGCCCACACACGAAATCCACATCATTCAGGAAGTCTAGTACTTCTCTTTTATTAGCTGAATGAAAAACTGCCCTATCCCATCTAAGCGCACCAATATCATGAATACGATGATCTTTCATACCAACCTCCACATCAACAAAAGCATAGCGTGAAGCATCATAAGATATCGGCTTAGTTGGATTATCTACCTTATCGCTTATTGATTTTATAATTCTATCCCAAAGAGACATATGTCAAAATTTAATATCCATTTAAATTTCGAAAATTACATATAATAATTGATAATTACCGCCAATGTTCCCTTATTTGACAGCATGGCACTATAATTTATTATAAATAATACCCTGATCTTTTATTTAATATTAATATTTACAAAGGTAATTATAAACATATAAAAAAGAAAAAGAATTGATACATATCTAAATTTTACTAATACATAATTCAGTTGGAAATTATTATCTAATATTTTTGATAGGATAAATCTTGCCTACAGTCTAAACACTCGGCGTTTTTTGTTTTTATGGAATTATATTATACCTTTGTGTCGATTAAAGAGTGCCATAATATGTAATTTCGTGACAATCAAAGAGGCTCAATGTAGCACAACAAAGAGATAGATATACAAAAATATATTAAATCATATTTCTTTGAATTTTTAGCACAAAAATTTGGAGATTTGTTAGAGTAAAATTATTATATTCGCACCATAATTTTTTAAAAGCAATAAAGACTAATATAAATAACAACGAATACAATATTTAATAAGCATATGGTTTTTAATTTTCGCATTGTTTCAGACGAAGTCGACAATTTCAGAAGAGAGATTAAAATTGATGCCGACATGACTTTCCTCGATTTACGCAACGCTATCTGCGATGCAGTAAACTTTGACAAGCATCAAATGTGTTCATTCTTCTTGTGTGACAATAATTGGGAAAAAGAAAAGGAGATCACACTCGAAGACATGGACGTTGATTCAGATCAGGATGTATGGTTGATGGACGAAACTATCCTCAGTGACTATCTTGAGGACGAAGGCCAACGCATGATATTTGTTTTTGACTACATGACCGATCGTGCATTCTTCATTGAGTTGAAGGAGATAATTACCGGCAAAAAACTCATTGATCCTGTATGCACATGCTCAATGGGTACTCCTCCTCCACAAACAATTGATTTTGCTGAATATGAAGCAAAAGCTGAAGCCAAAGCTGCCGCAATGGCCGAAGATCTCGACGAAGATTTCTATGGATCTGACGAATTCAGCCAAGATGAGTTTGACGCTGAAGGTTTTGACGAAATGACTTTTGAAGAATAATCTACACTAAATTATATCAAAAAACGCGATCTTACGGATCGCGTTTTTCTATTATGTTACTTCTTGAATTACTTAAACTCAAGAGTTGAATAATCTGTATCAACTGTTAACGTTACTGTCGCACCCTCTATCAGCGGATAGTTTTCTTCAACGTGCCCTGTAGGGAAATTATAACACACAGGGAAATCATAATTCTTAATAACACTATGAAAAACCTCGTTAATGTGGTTAAAGTCTCTATTTGCAGGAGCATTAGCAAAACGCCCCACAATCAAACCTTTTACCCGGTCAAATATACCGGCAGCCTTCATGCGATAAATCATACGATTTAACGATTGTAACGACTCATCAACATCTTCAACAAAAAGAATATAATCATCTTCGTTAGTCAGCACATCAATTCGAGAACAAGCCAAGTCCATCAAAACTGCCATATTCCCTCCAATCAATTTACCGGTAGCAGTCCCTGCCCGATTCAAGGTATCGTTCTCAACTTTATAATATGGGAATTCACCACCTAACAACTTACGCAATGCAACACTACGCGCATCATTGCCCTTTTCAGGACACAACGGAGCACACATATTTCCATGAATACTCATCACCCCTTCAGTTGTCATTGTAGCGTGTATAGCCGAAATATCACTATATCCTATAATCCATTTAGGATTATCAGCAAAAATGCCATCACGCATCTCAAGCAAAACCTGTATTGAGCCATAGCCCCCGCGACTACACATGATAGCTTTTACATTTGGAGAAACAAGTGCCCAATGCAAATCGGCAAGACGTTGCTCAATAGTCCCGGCAAAAGAGCCATTTTCAGTCAATACATGTTCGCCTAAAACAGGAACATACCCCCACTCTTTTAATACTTCACACGCTCCCATGACATCTTCTCGTTGAGGTATAGAAGCCGGACTAATTATTGCAATCGTATCTCCCGGTTGCAAAAATTGCGGCATTACCATCTTATCTTCGGCAATGGCAATATAAGGCATGAATGCCATCGCTGCAAACAATAAAATCTTATTCATAACTTAATAATACATTAAAAGGCATCGATAAATTTTATCAATGACTTTTTCATTTTGTCGGGGTGAAAGGATTCGAACCTTCGACCCCCTGCTCCCAAAGCAGGTGCGCTAACCGGCCTGCGCTACACCCCGATTGCGTCGTCTTTATTGACTTTTGCGGTGCAAAGGTATATATTTTTTTTATACTATACAAATATTTCAATCAAAAATATTTTAAATTTTTCTACTTATCACATTCCGTATGGATATAATGATGCGTTGCATGACACTCATGTAGTTGTTGGTCAACAATTAAGTGTCTGTTTGCCATTGTTGAAATCTGAGACATTTCGTGAGAGACGAGCAAAATTGTTGTTCGTTTAGCTAATTCAGCCACAATTTCATATATTTTCCCTTCAAAACGCTTATCTACATAACTCAATGGCTCGTCTAAGACAAGAACACGCGGATTTGAAATTATAGCACGTCCGAGCAAAGCGCGTTGTAATTGGCCTCCTGACAGATTTCCAATTGAACGACATGCATGCTCTTTCAATCCCACTAAAGATATTATTTCTTCTACCCGCAACCTAATTTCCTCTTTCTGCATTTTCTTCCCTAACAACCCCGATGCAACAACCTCCTCAACACTGATTGGGAAACGTTGATCTATCATATTCTTTTGAGGAAGGTAACCTATGGACAAATCCTTAACGATTTTACCGCGATTACGAAACAACACCTCTCCTTGAGTTGGAGTTAATAATTTAAGAATAACGCGTAACAATGTTGTTTTACCACCCCCATTAGGTCCTGTTATGGCAAGAAAATCACCCTCATTCACAGAGAGTGAGACATCACGCAATGCAATGCGGTTATCCCATTGCATCCACACATGACTTAACTCTATCATCTTATTTTGAGGCAATCGCATCAGCTATAATTAACATTTCGTGATTCCATTGATAATTCAACGGATTTATTATTACCATTTCAGCGCCTATCTGCTCATTCACAACCTCTGCTTGACGACTATCAAACTCCTTTTGATAGAAAAACACTTCTGCATTATGAGCCTTTGCTTCATCAATTTTTGATTGTAACTGCTGAACAGAAGCTTCTTTACCTTCTTGTCCCACACTTATCTGAAACAGACCATAATCTCGCGCAAAATAGCTTAAAGACGGATGCCACACAAGAAATGCGGTACCTTTTTTAGATGCAAGCATTGAAGTCAATCGTGCATCCAATGAATCGAGTTCTGAAACAAAATGATTATAATTTTTAGTATAATATCCGGCATTCTTTTTATCTACTTCAATCATTGCATCACACATGTTTTTTGCCATGATACGAGCATTTTTAACCGAGCTCCATGTGTGTGGATCGATATCATGGCTATGTTCTCCAGAGAGATGATTATGATGACAACATTCACCATGAGTACCTACAAGCAAATCTACACCATCGGAATTATTATATATTTTTAAATCGGTATTATTATTTTTCACCCGTTCAATTATGGCTGCTTCAAACCCCAAATTACCAACCATAAAATAGGCTTCGCTATTTTCAAGATTAACTAAATGAGTCAAACTTGGTTCATATGTTTCAGGGTTACCACCTGAAGCGAGCAAGCATTTTACATCTATTTTATCACCGACTATTTTTTCCAAAAAATACTTTTGAGGCTGCAAACTCACAGTCACAACCGGTTTTTGTGAAACATTTCCTCCACACGCAATAAACATAAAGGAGGATATCACAAGAAATATATATTTAATTTTTATTCTCATTCTTTAATTAAAACAAATCAATAGCCTATTATGATGCAAAGTTAACCTTTTTTATAAACATACCGATGTATTTGCTTTGCTATTTCAGAAATGCCAATAGTTTCATTATTATTTGCTGCTAACATCAACAACATTGGCACTTCAGGCAGATTAGGAGCATAAGGAGGTTGAACATATTTAAATTCCGTCATCGCATTAAAACCATGTCTTGTATAAAATCCGATGCGACGACTTGCTATCTCTCCCACCGATGGTAACTCTACCTCAAGCACGACTGAAGATGATTGCATCTCCAAAAAGTCTTTAATAGAACGGCCACCAATCTCCTTCCCTCGCATTTCTTCTTTGATTGCAAAATGCTCCACATATCTAAATGTCCCAAAATCCCACCATGAAATAAATCCAGCAAAACGCCCATCAATAGTTACTACATTGATATTATAATATTGATGATTTTGATTTATCATATCTACTATATCACACCAATCCCGACGCTCTTCTTCAGGAAAAGATTCATAATATAGTGCTTTTATTTCATCGATATGACATTTTACAAATGTTTTATTTAGCAATTTTAACTCCATTTCCTAATTATTTCTTACAAAGGTAACGTTTTTAGCATAAAAAAAGGTCCTTAGAATTCCAATCGTATCAGTATTTTCATAACTTTGTATGCATAAATTTATTTAATTATAAAAATATGAGACACCCTCAACTTGACTCCTTAGACATCAAAATTTTACAAATGCTTGCCAACAATGCCCGCAAGCCTTTCTTAGAAATAGCACGCGAATGTAATGTATCGGGAGCTGCAATACATCAACGCATACAAAAGCTCTCGTCTATAGGCGTTATAAAAGGATATGAAATGCTCATTGAACCATCAGCTGTTGGCTACGATACTTGTGCTTACATTGGCTTTTTTCTTAAAGATCCCTCGCAATTTAACCACGTTGTAGAGGAATTAAAGAAAATACCCGAAGTAATCGAATGCCACTTTACAACTGGACAATATGACATGTTCATAAAATTATATGCTCGTAATAATGACCACCTACTACACATCATACATGATCAATTACAACATTTAGGTCTTGCTCGAACAGAATCACTAATTTCTTTTAAAGAAGTTTTCAAACGTCAAATACCTATACAATCAGAAATTTAAAGAATTAACACAGGGAGCTAGCTCCCTGCTTTATTTATATTTATTATTTGGTTATAGGCTCAAAGATAACTGATATTAATTAAAAAGTTGTACCTTTGTAATCTAATTTTTGAATATACACAATGAAAGAAATAGTATTAAGTGGAATTAGAGCCACAGGAAATCTACACTTAGGAAATTATTTTGGTGCATTGAGCAAATTTGTAAAAATGCAAGAAGACTATGACTGTATGTACTTTATTGCTGACCTACATGCGCTCACAACCCACCCTGATCCTAAAACTCTACACGCTAACGTTAAAAACATTCTTGCCGAATATCTTGCAGCCGGTGTTGATCCTGACAAATCAACAATCTTCGTTCAAAGTGATGTTCCTGAAATTTCAGAACTTTACTTATTGTTAAACATGCATGTTGGTATAGGTGAATTAATGCGTACAGCATCATTCAAAGATAAAGCACGCAAACAACTCGGCATCAAAAGCGACAATGATGACATTGAAAAAGAAATCATTGGTACAGATTCTAACAAACGTGTAAATGCAGGTCTTCTCACCTACCCAACATTGATGGCAGTAGATATCCTTATCCAAAAAGCGAACAAAGTTCCTGTAGGAAAAGACCAAGAACAACACCTTGAATTAACTCGCCGTTTTGCACGCCGTTTCAATTCTTTCTATGGTGTAGATTTATTCCCAGAACCAGAGAACTTCAATTTTGGTGGAAACGCAGTAAAAGTTCCAGGACTTGACGGAAGCGGTAAAATGGGTAAAAGCGAAGGGAACTGCATATACCTTATCGACGAAGAGAAAGTGTTGCGTAAAAAAGTTATGCGTGCTGTAACCGATGAAGGTCCTAAAGAGCCAAATTCTCCAGTTTCTCAACCTGTAGAGAATCTATTTACTTTGATGCAATTAACATCAGCGCCCGAAGTTATTCAACAATTCCGCGATGCGTATGCTGACTGTTCAATTCGCTATGGAGATCTCAAAAAACAACTTGCAGAAGATATTCTCAAAATAACATTACCCATCAGAGAACGCATCCTTGAAATTCAAAACGATGATGCACTTCTTGCTCGCGTTGTTAAACAAGGAGCTGACAAAGCTCGTGAACGCGCGTCAAGAACACTTAGCGAAGTGCGCGAAATAATGGGTATAAAAAAATTCTATTAATACAACAACATTTCCCTCAATAAAAAAATCAGAGCGACATATCGCTCTGATTTTTTTATTCTTTAATAAAGTGTTCTATCTTATTACTTTACAAAGTGATTGTATAGTGCAGTAGATGTTTTAGTGAGAAGCATAATAAACTCAGCAGATGAAGAAGCCCATTTCTCATCACAGCCATTTGTCATTATCACTATACCAAAATCTTTCTCTTTATCCCAATACATAGCGGTATAAGCACCATATGCAATACCATCATGACCGGTCATTTTATGACCACTTACAAGGCCAGTTGTTATTACCATAGCAAAGCCATAACTTGATCCGGTATATTCAGTTGGCGTATATGCAGTTTGCATTAATTCACATGATTCTTCACTTAGGATTCTAACGCCATTTACTTCACCCTTATTCATGTGCATCTTCATCACTGTTGTCAAATCTTTTAATGAGATCTTAAGACCTCCTGTTGGAGAGAAACAAGGTGTAGAATATCCGAGTTTATAGTTAGCTATTTGAGAAGACGGATAGCTATATGCTTCAGTTGAACATGTATACGAGCCATTACTATAGTGATATATTTTCACAAATTTAGATGAATCTAAATCTTTGATATTATAACTTGCATTTAGTCCTAATGGGTCCAAAATATGACTCTTTACATAAACATCAAAACGCTCGCCACTCACGATTTCAACTATTGCGCCTAATATATTGTATCCTAAATTACAATATTCATATGACGAACCTGGTTTATAATTATTCCAACATCTACGTATAGAACTTGAGCTTGAAACTGATGGATTAATTAAATCTAATGTTGAATATCCATTATTATCAGACAAACTTGAAGTATGAGAAAGAAGCATTCTAACAGTTACTGCTGTACTTGAATAATAAGGATTTCGCACACTAAAACCCATAAGTGTTGAAATATCGGTATCAAGAGATAACTTACCCTGCTCAATCAACTGCATAATTGATGTAGCTACAAAAGTCTTTGAAATTGATGCGATACGAAGCAAATCATCTTCCTTATATGCGATTTTATTTTCACGATCTCTATAACCAAATGCATTACTATAAATAGTCTCACCTTTATACACTGCGGCTACTGCAAGACCAACACCTTTATGAGTGCTCATTATTTGTTGAAGATCAACCTCAACATCTTCTGGTACATAATTAAAAGGTATAATATTTTCAAATTCGCCTGAAGGTACAGTTGTTTGATTTCCATTTTTAAGGGTCATCACAACTCCTGGATTATTTGAGCCATCTACATATGGCGCCACATTGTCCAAAGATTGATATGTAGCACTCACCTGATCCCCACTTTTTGTGTTTATTGCCAACCCCTGAGCCAATACATTAATAGCAAATATTGACACAAAAAATACAATTGAAAAGATTTTAAAATTTTTCATAAAATATTATTTATATACATTTGAATAATCTATTTATTTATCGAAAGCATTAAAACTCCTAATTATTACTTTATAATTTAAAAGTTATACCCTATTGTAAAATTCCATGCTTTATTGCGACCTGAATATTCATGTTTAGAGTCTTCAGGTGTTTTCAACACATTGCGGCACCCTGCCTCATAATGTATTCCTACATAATAATGCTTCATTATTACGACACCTGCTCCCATCTTGAAACCCCAATCATAACCTTTAACAGCTCCGTCATTACCAAAATAGTCATCTTCGCGATAATAACTATTCAATTTTTCACCTTCAGCACCTCCAAAATTTGCTTCAAAACATTTTTGTTCATCCTCTCCTCCTATTCCATACATAAAATATGGGCCAAAGTCCACCTGGACTTGTAACTCTTCAGTAAAATCCTTGCGCAATGATGCTAAAATAGGAATTTGAATATATGAACTACTACGATTACCTTCAATATTTCCCCAATAATCACTATCTTCTCCCACCATTGTATAGCTATAATCGTGATTTCGAGTTTGAATAAAGAAACCCGGTTGCAACACCAAAAAATTTCTTATATTTATATCTGCAACGGCACCAATTGTAAATCCGGCTTTCCATTGATTGCGAGCAGATCTCAAATCAGTAATCACCGAAGATCTATTATCTGATAAATTTGATGTATTTACACCTGTTCTAATTCCAATTGTAAATAATTTTTCGGGCAATCCCGCATCAAAAAATTCTTGTTCTTGAGCATTAACAAAAGGTAGCGCTACTGCCATCATTGCGACGACACTAAGTAATGTTTTTCTCATAAAATAGTGATTATATATTTTTTTGCGAAATTACAACATTCTTTTAATTTTAGCCAAATATTTTTACCCCATATTTGCTATCCTCAAATAAATAAATCCCTTTTTACATCAAATGGCGCATTTTAGTTTAACTTCACGCTAAATTATTAAAAGAATTTAGGTCTAAAATTTTGTAGTAACAAATTGGTAGCGTAACTTTGGCACATAATTAAAACATTATTAAATCATGGCATCAACAGGAAAACATCTTTGGATATCCACTCGAGATTATGTAATGATTGTCCTAGGTATAGCGATATATTCTTTTGGGTTTTGTGCATTTATCCTTCCCGAAGAAGTCGTAATCGGAGGAGTATCAGGTCTTGGTTCATTAGTATTCTTTGCATCTCAAAAATATTTACCATTTGAGATTCCTGTTGCAATCACTCAATATGCACTAAACTTAATCCTTTTAGCATTTGCCTTCAGAATTGTAGGACGACAATTTGTGATCCGCACAATTTTTGGTGCTACCGTTATTTCTTTAATGATTGGTATCATGCAACCTCTTTTTCATGACCTATTAGGAGGGCGTCCTCTTGTTGAAGGTCAAACATTTATGAACATCATCATTGGTGGTATTTGTTGTGGTGCCGGTATCGGACTTGCTTTTACCCACAATGGAAGCACAGGTGGCACTGATATTGTTGCTGCAATGGTTTCAAAGAAATCCAACGTTAGCATCGGTCGCACAATGCTTTATACTGACTTCGGTATCATTTCATCTTCTTATATTCTATTTCAAGACCCTAATAAAATTGTATATGGATTGGTCGTTTTGTTCATTGCGTCTTGGGTTGCTGACCAAATTATCAACACCAACCGTCAAGCCGTTCAATTTACAATATTCTCTCCTTTATGGGAAGAAATTGCGACAGCCATAAACAATGAAGCAAATCGCGGATGTACCGTTTTAGATGGAACAGGATGGTATAGCAAGAAAAATATCAAGGTTCTACTTGTAATGTGTCGCAAAATAGAATCTGTCACAATCTTCCGTATCATAAAATCAATAGACAAAGATGCGTTCATTACCCAAGCCAATGTTAATGGCGTTTATGGTCAAGGATTTGACCAAATAAAACTCAAAATTAAACCTGAAGATGAGCGACGTCCTAAAACATCAACTAAAGAAGGAACTCAAAATAGTTAAACATACAGCCCGAGTAATCGGGCTTTTCTTTATCCAATAACTACCTTCGTGAAACATTTTAGATTATAGTTCCACGAAGTTATTAACAATATACTTCAGTTATCAACATTTAGCCCATTTTGGACGTTATAAATTGCCTTTATTACATAAAAAAATCATTACTTTGTATTTATAAATTTTGAATATTTTCTATGGGTAAAATAATTGCAATTGCCAATCAAAAAGGTGGGGTAGGAAAAACCACAACTACAATAAATCTTGCTGCATCTCTCGCATCTCAAGGGAAAAAAGTTCTAATCATAGATGCCGATCCACAAGCTAACGCAACATCAGGATATGGCATAGAACCTAAGTCTATGACATCATCAATATATGAATGTCTTGTTGACGATTATCCTATTGACGGTTCACAAGTAGCAACCTGCGTAAAAGGTCTTGATTTAGTAGGCTCTCGAATTGATCTTGCCGGAGCGGAATTAGAGTTAATTGAAAAGCCAAACAGAGAAAAAGTATTATATAATTTATTACAGCCAATAAAAGAAAAATATGACTATATAATCATTGACTGTTCTCCTTCACTTGGGCTCATTACCGTTAATGCATTAACAGCAGCTAATTCTGTAATAATACCTGTTCAAGCCGAATATTTTGCTCTTGAAGGTATCAGCAAATTGCTCAACACAATACGCATCATCAAGTCAAAACTAAATCCGACACTTGAGATTGAAGGATTTTTGTTAACAATGTATGATGCTCGTTTAAGATTAGCCAATCAGATTTACGAAGAGTTAAAAGGGCATTTTGGAGACATGGTGTTCAATACTGTAATCCCTCGCAACATACGACTTAGTGAAGCTCCAAGCCATGGTCTTCCGGCATTATTATATGACCCTGAAAGCCGAGGAGCTACAAGCCACCTTCAATTAGCTAAAGAAATTATCGCAAAACATCGTAAACAAGCATAAACTCAATACAATTATGGCTCTTAAACGTAACGCATTGGGACGCGGACTTGGTTCGTTAATATCAATGGATGATGTTCCCGCAAGTGGCTCATCAGCAATAAATGATGTTGCTCTTAACTTGATATCCCCCAACCCCGATCAACCACGCACAACATTTGACGAAGACGCATTAGAAGAACTTGCTACATCGATTAAGGAACTTGGTATAATACAACCATTGTCATTGCGTCAAGTTGGGCCAAATGCCTATCAGATAATTGCCGGCGAAAGACGTTACCGTGCAGCAATAAAAGCAGGATTAACATCAGTACCTGCTTATATTAGAACAGCCAATGACACCGAGCTCACAGAGATGGCTCTAATTGAAAACATCCAACGTGAAGACCTTAATGCCATTGAAATAGCTCTTACATTCAAAAAACTCATTGAGCAATATAACTTAACTCAAGAACGTTTGAGTGAACGTATTGGGAAAAAACGTGCAACGATTGCCAACTTTTTAAGACTTTTGAAACTTCCTGCTGAAGTACAGCTCGGATTAAGAGACAAACGCGTTGATATGGGACATGCTCGAGCATTGTTGTCAATAGAAAAGCCATCTCTACAACTAAAATTATATAACGAAATCGTCAAAAATGGGTTGTCGGTACGTAAAGTTGAAGAACTCGCCAAATCTTATCAACACGCGACAGAAGATGGGTCTAAAAATGAAACAAAAAAGAAACTTAAATATAATAGTTCAGATTTTGACATTCTCAAAAAACATCTTTCAACAACATTTAAAACTCAAGTAACTTTCTCCTGTGATAACAATGGTAAAGGAAAAATAACATTTCCTTTCAAAAATGAAGAGGAACTTGAGCGATTAATTACTATCTTTGATGCCATAAAACAACAAGACAACCAATAATTACATTATGCTTTGAACGCTTTTCTCTCAGAGCAATGTAATTATGTGTATACCACCATATTACATAATGAATCGAATAAACAACAACATAAATGACAATTTAAGGAAAAACTCCTTAAAAGGAATGCTGTGTGTGTTTTTAATCTCGCTCATTTTACCTTTTAACATTTTTTCAGCTAACCAACGCAAGCCTATAAATGTCCAAAAGCGCAGTAATGCCATTGTTACAAATTCCGATTCTGTAATATCTCTAAATCACAATCAGTTTCACAATCCAAGACAACCATTTGCTCCGGTATTAAACGACAGCAACACAATAATCACTCAAACAAGAGATAGAGAAAGTTTGATTTTGGACTCTTTAGCTAATGATACAACATCAATTCAGAAAGAATTATTGCTAGTTGACTCAATCAGCGGGAAGGATTTCATGAATGAGAGAAAAATCATGTTTAACCCTGACCCGACTAAAGCGGTGTGGTTATCTGCTCTATTTCCAGGGTTGGGACAAATATATAACCGCCGATATTGGAAATTACCCATTATCGTAGGGGGATACATGGGACTCGCCTATGCCACATCGTGGAATAATCGCATGTTAAGCGACTACACCAATGCTTATCGAGATATAATGGACACAGATCCCACAACAAAAAGTTACATGGATTTCTTCCCTCCTACTGTCAAAGAGGAAAATCTCGACAAAACATGGTTGACAAATACTCTTAAAAGCCGAAAAAATTATTTCAGACAAAATAGAGACCTCTGCATAATTTGCATGGTTGGTGTTTACCTTTTGGCAATGGTTGACGCTTATGTCGATGCATCATTATCACAATTTGATATCACTCCCGATATATCAATGCAAGTTGCTCCTACAATCATGCAGGAATCAAGAGACAAGTTGCCATCGATAGGGATGCATTGGGCTTTATGTTTTTAATATCATTATCACTTAATCAATGAAAAAATTTTTAATATCTCTGTTTATAGGTTGCTCATCGCTTTATACCGTTGCCGATGAGAATATCTTGTCATTAAAATATTCCATTACCGACAACGATATCGTTTATCCATCAAGTTTTGAAACCGACACTAAAAAAATGATGGAAAACTGGTATATGCAGAATTATATTGAGTTAGCAAATAAAAACAATCAGCAACAACCAATAACTGCTACCGATGATGTTTACATCCAACGTCTCGGCCTGCTCCCTTATGTTATTGAAATGCCTTTCAACAACATCGTTAAGTCTAATATAGAAATGTATATTAGAAAGCGCGACTTGGTTGAACGCATGTTAGGAATGAGTCTTTACTATCTTCCCATCTTTGAAGATGCTCTCGATAAAGAAGGGCTTCCAGAAGAGCTTAAATACCTTCCTGTCATTGAGTCTGCTTTAAATCCTTATGCTAAATCTCCAGCCAAAGCTGTTGGATTATGGCAATTCATGCGTCCGACAGCAAAAGGATTGGGCATGGAAATTAATTCATTAATTGATGAACGTCGTGATCCCATCCGTTCGTCAGAAATGGGAGCAAAATATCTCAAACAATTATATGAAACATTTAACGATTGGTCTCTCGCCATTGCCGCTTATAATTGTGGACCTGGAAATGTAAACAAAGCAATTCGCCGAAGCGGAGCTGCCAATCCCGACTATTGGGCAATATACCACCACCTCCCAAAAGAAACTCGTGGTTATGTTCCTGCATTCATTGCGGCATGCTATATTATGAACTATTACCATCATCATAATATCAGCCCTGCTCTTGCTAAACGTCCTCTTATCACCGATACTATTCAAGTCTCAAGACGCATCCATTTCAAACAAATTTCAGCCGTTCTTGATATCCCCATCGAAGAGATTAGAACATTAAATCCACAATATCTCAAAGATGTTATTCCAGGTGATATACACCCATACGCATTAATACTTCCATCTCAACAAGTTCATTGCTACATAATGAGTGAAGATAGCATTGCAAACTATGATGTTGATAAATACAAACGTCGCACTGTAGTTGAGCCAGGTGAATATTTTAACGATCCAAACGGCAAATATATAGTTAAGGAAGAAGTTCTTTATCACAAAGTCAAAAAGAATGAAAACCTCCGCAAAATTGCACGTCGCTATGATGTTGACGCCGATGACATCAAGAAGTGGAATGGTCTTCGTAGCAATAAACTTAAACGTGGAAAAACGCTTAAGATCATAAAATACACTCGCACTCGCGTTGTAAAAGATGACTCAACAACGGCATCGACCAATCCTACCGCGATTGCCGACTCTACATCAAAGACATCTGCTGATACAGTAAAACCGGCTTCCAAAACAGAGACAAAACCGGCTTACCAAGAAACAAAACCAAAGAAAAAAGAGAAAAAGTCTCAATACACTACCCACAAAGTGCGTAAAGGTGAAAATCTTGGTAAAATTGCTGAAATATATGGTGTAACAGTAACTCAAATCAAGCAAGCCAACAATCTCACAGATACAAGAATACAAATAGGTCAACGCCTCAAAATACCTCAAAATAAAATTCAGCAAAGTAACTCTCAATACACCACCCACAAAGTGCGTAAAGGTGAAAATCTTGGCAAAATTGCTGAAATATATGGCGTAACAGTAAAACAAATACAAAAAGCCAATAACATCAGTGGAACTAAGATTAAAGTTGGACAAAAATTAAAAATCCCACAAAAATAGACCAATAAATAAGGCGAGTTTTAATGAACTCGCCTTATTTATTTAATAGTGGCAATATCTCTGTCTCAAAAATATCTTTAGCTATTATTCTATAATGAGGA
The DNA here is from genome assembly GCA_017520235.1 of Muribaculaceae bacterium. GTDB lineage: Bacteria > Bacteroidota > Bacteroidia > Bacteroidales > Muribaculaceae > RGIG4079. Next base: position 18,613 of record JAFXGB010000212.1, read on the forward strand.
TTATAAGCTTCTCGATATTGACTACTGTGATGCATTACATATCGTCCTCGTTGCAAAACCTGAGAAATAGCTTGTTTATCGACTTCGTAATTCTCAAGATTTAAATTCATTTCATCTATAACTTTTACAGCATCAACCCATTCACCAGCCCATTGTTCTACAACAGATTTATCTGTAACATTGGCACTTCTAATAAATGCATTAAAAAAGGCTGATACATCGACTTTCCCTGACTTTATTGCGCCCAAGCCTACTCTGATATAATTCCCCTTAATTCCTGTTGGCTCTAATATTACAACTGAATCTATATCATCACTATTCAACTCACTTAAAAGGTATTTTTTAGCAGCAATAGTATCACTTATTATATGCTCCGGACCAAATTTATCCTGGAAGAAACTTTTATAAATATCTTGCAATGTTGACGCCGGGTAATCTACCATTATGCGCTCTACTGCTGTTTTGACCTCATCAGAGTTTACTTTTTGCGCAATTGCCACCATTGGCAACATAAGTCCAATGATGGCAATCGATATCATTTTCTTCATTATAATCTAAGATTGTGGACGTGATAGGATATCCAAATTTTCTACATATATTTCAGTAATAGTGCGCTTTATCGCATTGCGATCTTCCCAAGTGCGAGTGCGTAACTTCCCTTCAACATATAATTTTGTCCCTTTTCTAATGTATTTCTCGGCTATTTCTGCCAACTTATCCCACATCACCAAATTGTGCCACTCAGTGCGTTCCGGCATTTGTACTCCGGCAGATGTTGTATAAGCGCGATCTGTTGTCGCAAGAGACAATGAAGCGACGGCACGCGTCTCCACATATCTGATTTGCGGATCTTGCCCTACGTTTCCCACTAATATTACTTTATTTACCGACATCTCTCTATTCGTTTATTTTGACGCCTTAAGACCTTGTATTACAGCATTGGTAAATCCATTGGCTTCCATTGCGTTAAGACCTTTTATTGTAATACCACCGGGGGTTGTTACCTTGTCAATCTCCACCTCCGGGTTATTACCTGTTGCTTCAAGCAGTTCTATGGCACCACGCAATGTTTGTAGGACATACTCTTTACTTTGTTCAGGATAAATCCCAAGTTCTACACCACCCTCAGTTGCTGCACGCACATAACGCATCGCAAAAGCGATACCGCATGAACACAGTGAAGTTGCTGCCGACATCAATCGTTCTTCGATTACTGCAGCCTTCCCTAATTCATCAAATATAGATTTCACCACTGCAACTTGTTCAGCCGAAGCATTAGTACTATGACACACAAAAGTCATACTTTGGTGGATTGAAATAGCCGTATTAGGGATAGCTCTAAAGATAACTGCATCATCGGGATTTTTAACCCACGACTTGATATCATCAATTGCAACACCGGCAGCTATTGATAACAACACTTGCAATGTGGCATCAAATTTATCTTCAATAGAAGCCAATACCGGTTGAACAAGCCATGGCTTCACTGCAAGCAACACAACATCGGCACCTTCGACAATCTCACAACTATTGATAGATGTTTTAATTGCAGGACATTCTTGCTTTAACTCATCTAATTTATCTACAGCTAAATCGGCAACAGCGATTTCTATTTCAAGATTGCTATGAGCAAGACCACGCGCAATTGCGCCACCCATATTACCTGCACCTATAATACTTATCTTCATAATATTGCTTATTATGCTTCGAGAACTTTCTTAAATCGAGTAATAAAATCAGAGGCTTGCTCCATTGTCAACACAAGCGGTGGCAACAATCTCACCACATTTGTTCCTGATGCACCGGTAAACACTCGTTGCTCATGAATCAAACGAGAACGCAATTCTTTTACAGGATAGTCAAATTCCATTCCTATCATCAAGCCTTCGCCTCTCACCTCTTTTATTTGTGGGAATTTCTTCAATTCTGTAATCAGATACTCTCCCACTTTGCGAGCATTTTCAACAAGATTTTCTTTTTCAAAAATCTCAAGCACTGCAATTGCAGCTGCACAAGCAAGGTGATTTCCGCCAAACGTTGTTCCCAACTGACCATAAATAGGCACAAATTTTGGACTGATTAACACACCTCCCATTGGGAAACCGTTAGCAATACCTTTGGCTATTGTGATTATATCGGGACGCACACCTGAATGTTGGTGAGCAAAGAATTTTCCTGAGCGACCATAACCTGATTGGATTTCGTCCAAAATCATCACAGCGTCATATTCATCACACAATTGACGAATGCCATGAAGAAATTCTGCGGTTGGAATTCTAATTCCTCCAACGCCTTGAATACCCTCAACAATCACCGCACACACATCACCTTTCTCCAACTCAGCCTTGACAGCATCAATATCGTTAAGAGTGAGGAATGTTACATGATTGTTTGCATTTATAGGAGCAATAATTTTAGGATTATCTGTTGCCTCAACAGCAAGAGATGTACGACCATGGAAGGCCTTGCCAAATGCAATAACACGTTTTTTGCCTGTGTGGAACGATGCGAGTTTCAACGCATTCTCATTAGCTTCTGCTCCTGAATTTATCAAAAACAATTGGTAATCATCATATCCCGATATTTTACCCAACTTGTCAGCCAACTTTTGTTGCAAAGAGTTGATTACCGAGTTGGAATAAAACACAAGTTTTGATGCTTGTTCTTGCAAAGCGTTTAAATAATGAGGATGAGAGTGTCCCACGGAGATAACGGCATGACCTCCATAAAGGTCAAGATATTTATTCCCTTCGGCATCATAGGTATAACACCCCTCACCCTTTACAATCTCTATATCAAACAACGGATATACGTCAAATAATTTCATAATTCAATTTTGTTTATTTTATATTCACAAAATTAGTCATATTCTATCATTTTGCGATAAAATCCGCTAAAAAAATAACAAATGAGCCGAAATAGAATAGGAATATATCGGTATCCTATAATACTAAAGAGAGTTTATCTATTTATTAGATCTACAAAGACATTACTCATATTGAGAAGCATAACAATCAGTACTACTAATGCAATAGCAAGTTCTTCCCAGCATTTCTGTCTAAATGCAGCTATAGAATACCCTATAAATATAATAAGAGCCGAACCGATAAGCGCAGGCTTGCACCATGTCAATATATCGATATCTATACCAACCCAAAGATTAAGCTGATTCACATTAAACCACAAGTAGATTATTTCTAACAATACAACAGTTATCAAAGGAACGAACAACCAATATAACTTTCTTCGAGTTTTAATATCTATGCGTTTCATATCAATGCCATGTATATCTAATCAATAAATACAACTTTAAATCATTTAAATAACAAAACTATTTGTTTTAGTAAAAATTTTAGTTTATTTTTGCGATATCATTTTGATATCATTTTAAATTCAATTATTATGAGTACTAAAAACAAAAAAGAGATTGTTTATAACGGATTGCTTATAAACGGGTTTACAGCACTACTTATGTGGGTACTAATTATGGCTTTATCCATATATTTAATCGTAATAGGAGGTAATGCCGAAAATGGATTCCTAATTACAGGAGGTGTTATTCTTGCAATATTGGATTTCATCGGGTTAATAGGATTTTTTACCCTTGAGCCGAACGAAGCTATTGTGATGATTTTCTTTGGAAACTATAAAGGAACTTTTACACAACATGGTTTCTATTGGATAAATCCTTTTGTTTCTCGCAAACGCCTCACATTACGTGCGCGTAACCTCGATGTAGAACCCATCAAGGTTAACGACAAAGAGGGTAACCCCATTCTTATCGGTATGGTTATCGTGTGGAAACTAAAAGACACCTACAAAGCAATGTTTGAAATCGATGCACAAAGCATTACAGGAGCTCAAGGAACTGCGTCAATGCGCATGAACGCATTTGAAAAATATGTGCGTATACAAAGTGATGCGGCTCTTCGTGAAGTAGCAGGACATTATGCCTACGATGACAATAAAGACACTACAGATGATGACAGCGAATTGACATTGCGCTCAGGTGGCAATGAAATCAATGATTTACTCATCGAAAAACTCAATGAGCGCCTTGAGTTTGCCGGCATTGAAGTTCAAGAGGCTCGCATCAACTACCTCACATATGCACCTGAAATCGCTGCGGTGATGTTACGTCGCCAACAAGCAACAGCCGTTATTGCTGCTCGCGAAAAGATTGTTGAAGGTGCTGTTTCCATGGTTAAACTTGCCCTTAACAAACTTAGTGATGAAAACATCGAACTTGACGAAGATAAACGTGCTGCAATGGTGAGCAACCTGCTTGTCGTTCTATGTGCCGATGAATCGGCTCAACCGGTAATAAATACAGGCACTTTAAATCATTAATCAAAGTCAATGGCGGAAAAGGAAAAGAAAGAGCCGCGCACCAAATCATTTGTGTTGCGCATCGATGCTGAAACGATGAATGCGATTGAAGCATGGGCCGCTGATGAGTTCCGCTCCACAAATGGACAATTACAATGGATTATTGCAGAAGCCTTGCGCAAAAGTGGTCGCAAAAAATAGCATTACTTATCACTAAAAAGATGGTCATATGACCATCTTTTTAGTTTATAAACTTAGGTGCCATAAAGAATAATCCAAATGATAAACCAAATCCCCAATTGCGTGCCGGATAACTCATATAATTGCCATAGGCGCTCAATGATGCAAAGGGTAATCTAAAGACAACCGACACTTCGCCTAAAAATTCAGGATCAGCAAACCATTTCCCATAATAAGGGGTAAAATCAATAGTGTTCTCATTTATTTTGCGGAATGGTATAAATGCGTGAAATTCACCTCGTAACTGTAAAGTGCTTGATATTCGCCAAATTGGCTTCATCCCTAATGTAGCATAGGAATTAGCACGAAAAGCCGGATTAAATGCGTTGTAGGACGATGCAGTGGGAGCAAATGCCGGAGCCTGTACTATTGAAGAATAATAATTGCTCAGCAACTTCTTTGTTGAAGCCAACACATTTAGTTCTGTCCCTACTTTAAATTTGCGAGTCAATGAGAAATAATTTTCAGCATTAAATTCCAATTGTCCCCAATATATGTCATCACTTGTGCGATTGATGCCATCATGTGGTCTATAGTTATAATCACCCATGAGCCCCATAGCATTTAGTCTATAATAAGCACCTTCGGTTGGATAGACTTTGTCATTCAATGAGTTATACTCATATCGAGCAAATGCCTGACCTAAATTATAATAACTTTTATCTCGTTCTCCCGCCGAGAAATCTATAATATTGCTTTGATAGTAGTTATCTTGCAAATAACCATATCCGGCACCTATTTCAAACATACCTCTGCGACCTACCCCCACGCTATAATTCAATCGAGCATAAGCCTCAGTATTTGAAATAAATGTAGGGAGATTATCTTCATAAAACAAGCTCTCGCTTTCATAGAATTTATACCGAGAAACAACAGCTTGCAGTTTAAGATATGAAGGTACAGATGTGCGCAAATACATTCGCGAATTTAACTCTCCCGCCATATAGCTCTGCCCTATCCAAGCATTTAAATTCATATCAACTGAATTAAAGCTCAATGTATTATAACCGCCTGATAAGAATAACATACTATTGGTTGACGATGAGATATAACCGCCAAAGGCTAATCTATAATTATCTTTTACTGATGCTTCCATATCAAGGGTAAACAATCCAGCTTTATTGTCATATATTGCTTTCGGCACAAGGTTTTTCAATTTGCCGGGAGTAATTATACTATAATAGGCATCTCGAGCTTGCTTGATATTAAAAGTATCAGCTTGCGACATAAACACATGTTGAATATAATCATTCTGTGCATCTGTCCCCCCCGATACACTCACCGAGTCAAACTTCAGATAAGGTGTTTTTGATTTGAAAACAGCTCTTTTTAAATCTACTGATTGAGATGACACACGAGCCGTTACCCGATGTGATATTGTATCCATCATTTCCATCGTTTTGCGATATCCTATATTATAGATATCTTGAGCTTTTGGGAAATCGAGTAGTCCGAATTGTTCCAAATCAAAATCGATATAAATTCCCTCATCTTCTGATATAGGCGTTATTTTCCCTTGCATAATCATACTTTCAAGTTGGTCTATGATATCATTTGTATTAACTGCTTCTTCCGATGAAACATTTACCCCTATAATTATAGATGGAGCAAAATCACTTCGCATTACATCTACCGGGAAATTATCATATATTCCACCGTCATAAACCCACACTCCGTTCATCTTTATTGGATAAAATACAACGGGGAAGGTCATTGACGCTCTTATAGCATCTCCCAGATCTCCATCACGACACACAATCTTACGCTTGTGAGTAACATCAGAAGCGACACATCTGAATGGCACAAATAAGTTGTCGAAATTTCCACCGCATTGAGCTGTGTGCCCCGCAAATAATTCCATAAAGGCAAAATTCATTGGCAATGGGTTTATCAAACCTTGAGGTAACAAAGAGTTTCCTTCCGATGCTTTCTTATCTCCAAGATTTACACTTACGAACTCTGGAGTGGGTGACTTTTTCGCAAAATAATAGGTTAGTTTTTGATCAATTTGACCGGTTGACCAATTGGCAAATCCTGGTGATTTAATCAGCGCCATCATCTCTTCAGGAGTATAACCGGCGGCATATAATCCTCCGACAATAGCCCCCATAGATGTACCCGTAATATAATCAATGGGGATATTATTTTCTTCAAGAGCCTTGATAACTCCAATGTGAGCAATTCCTTTTGCCCCACCGCCACTTAACACAAGTCCCACTGATTGCTGACGATTATTATCAGAAAAAGCAACAAAAGGGAATACTATAGTCAACAAAACTATTATTGATTTTATGCGCATCATATCTTTTTCTATTTTATCCCTCAAAATTATATCAATAGCTCTACTCTCACAACAATTGTAGCTCAAAAGAATACAAAAGTGGATGTATCAGATAACTATACACCCACTTTTAAAACAAATGAAAACAAATATAGTTATTCCATAAATGAATCTTTGAAGCCAAGGAAATACAAAATGCCATCAAGACCTATTGTTGAAAGACTTTGTTCAGCAGTAGCCTTAACCTTTGGTTTAGCATGAAATGCAATTCCGAGACCTGCTGTTGCAATCATTGGCAAATCATTAGCGCCATCGCCCACAGCAATGGTTTGAGCAATGTTCACATTTTCAACTTGTGCAATGAGTCTTAATAGCTCAGCTTTGCGCTTGCCATCAACTATATCTCCCACATAATTTCCTGTCAACTTTCCATCGCTACCTATCTCAAGTTCATTGGCATATACATAGTCAAAGCCAAATCGTTGTTTTAGATATTCTCCGAAATAAGTGAACCCACCCGATAAAATCGCGGTTTTATATCCCGCGCGTTTGAGTACAGACATTAATCGGTCAAGACCTTCAGTTATGGGTAGATTTTCGGCGATATCTTTCATTACACTGACATCTAAACCTTTTAACATTGCAACACGTCGGCGGAAACTTTCACAGAAATCAATTTCTCCTCGCATCGCGCTTTCAGTAATAGCTTTTACCTCATCACCTACTCCTGCGCGCATAGCAAGTTCGTCAATAACCTCTGTTTCAATGAGCGTAGAGTCCATATCAAAGCATATCAATCGACGACAACGACGATACATCGTGTCTTCTTGCAAAGACACATCAAACTCCTCGTCAGAAGCTATTTTCATAAATCGCGATTGCATTTCGGCTTTATCGCGCGGAGTGCCACGCACCGATAACTCCACACAAGATTTTGATAACGGATCTTCAGTTTCAGCAAGGGGCATGCGACCAGTCAAACGACGTATGCTATCTATATTAAGATTTTGCTCTGTAACAACATCTGTCACTAATGCTATGTGACGAGCAGTCAAGCGACGACCAAGAATGGTAATAATCCAACGGCTTTTGCCCTGACGCCCAACCCAGTCGGTGTATTGTTCTTCTGATACCGGAGTAAATCTTATCTGCATATCAAGTTCAGATGCTTTAAATAGCAACTCTTTCATAATTTCACCAGAAACACTGCTATCAGTCTTAAACAATATACCTAAAGACAATGTATGATGAATATTTGACTGTCCGATATCCAAAATCACAGCTCCGTAACGAGCTAAAATTTCAGTTAGAGCAGCAGTAACTCCAGGGTGATCATTCCCCGATATATTAATCAAAATCAATTCTAATTGTTTTTCCATAACATCAGAATTTAAATCAATAGGCTCTTTGGCTACCTATATGATGCCAATAGAGCCTATTAAATATTTTAGAATTTGAATATCAAATTATGCTTGTTCTGCACGATAAGCATCGCACGCGCGTTTTACCTCACCATGAAGAAGAAGAAGGCGTTTAGCTTCTTCGTAAGGAAGGCCAAGTTCGTCAACAACCATGCGAGTACCACGGTCAACAAGTTTAGCATTAGATAATTGCATATTTACCATCTTGTTACCTTTAACGCGACCCATTTGAATCATAACTGCAGTAGTAATCATGTTACAAATCATCTTTTGACCTGTACCTGATTTCATGCGAGAACTACCTGTTACATATTCTGGTCCTACAATCATTTCAATAGCGATATCAGCAGCTTCTGAAATAGGAGCATCAGGGTTAGATGTGATAGCAGCAGTCAAGATGCCACGTTCGCGACAAGCATTAAGAGCGCCAATAACGTATGGAGTTGTACCTGAAGCAGCAATACC
>JAFXGB010000213.1 GCA_017520235.1 Muribaculaceae bacterium
AATGCTCTTTCTTTTGAAATTCCTGCTGAAGAGATTACTAATAGCAATGGCATCACACCTCCACCATATCTATTATTAGTTCAATCAAGCGAGAAAGATAAATTCTTTGAAAATGGCGATATAACCGATGATAAAACTTCATTCTATGCGACATATGACTCTTCAATAAAGAAATATGTATTCTCGGAAATGAGACAATACTTGATTGACCTATTAAAGAAAGGCTCTATTACTGATGAAGATGTTACATTTACTCTTACTCCAATAAGTTTATCTACTGAAAGTTCAGGCTCAAACTATTACTACTCTTCAACAACATATATCAATAATATTACACCATATGTTGAAGCTCCTGCAATGGTAAAACTTAATCTTGATGATGCTAAAATTAAATTTACATATAGCAAACAGACGATATCTAATTAACTCTTAATTGCGAACATCGGCCGCAATAGCTCAGTTGGCTAGAGCGTTTCATTCGTAACGAAAAGGTCGCGGGTTCGACTCCCGCTCGCGGCTCAAGAAGGCAGTTAAAATACTGCCTTTTTTATAAAAGAATATTTTTGACATGGCAAGCTATCTTCAAATAGAAAATCTCACAAAAAGCTATGGCGACAGAGTCCTATTTGCCGACATAACTTTTGGCGTAAACGAGGGTGAAAAAATAGGGATAATAGCTAAAAATGGCACCGGGAAAAGTACGCTATTAAACATTATTAGCGGGAAAGAGAGTCCCGACAGCGGAAAAATCACTTTTCGGAATGACTTGCGAGTGAGTATTCTCGAACAAATGCCAAACTTTGCCGATAACGCAACAGTAATAGATGCTTGTATGCACGATGATAGCAAAATGGCTCACACAATCAGCCAATATGAACAAGCTCTATCAATAGGTGACAGCGACATAATAAATAACGCTATTCAACAAATGGATGCAGCTGGCGCATGGGACTATGAAGACCGATTAAAACAATTACTTACGCAACTAAAGATTACCGACCTCAATACACCCATAGCTCAAATGTCGGGCGGGCAACGCAAGCGCGTGGCTCTTGCTCGTGTCATTCTTGAAGAACCGGAATTGATAATTCTTGACGAGCCTACTAACCACCTTGATATTGAAATCATCGAGTGGCTTGAAGATTACTTGAAACGCTCACGCGTTACACTATTGATGGTTACCCACGACCGCTATTTCCTTGACCGCATTTGCAATAAAATCATCGAAATAGACAATCAGCAGATATATAGCTATGACGGCAACTATGACTACTACCTACGACGTCGTCGTGAACGCATTGAGGCTATGGCTGCTGAACTGGCCAAGGTAAAAAACACTCTACGTCGTGAACAAGAGTGGATGAGCCGACAACCACAAGCTCGCGCCGGGAAAGCAAAATATCGCATTGACTCATTCTACGATTTAAAAGAACGCTCACGCGTCAATCTAAAAGAAGAAAATGTCTATCTTGATGTAAAATCATCATATATAGGCTCTAAAATTTTTGAAGCCGTTGGAATTTCAAAACGTTTTGGGGAGAAAGTAATTCTTGACGATTTCACCTATACATTTGCACGATATGAAAAACTCGGCATCATAGGACACAATGGAGCAGGAAAATCTACATTCATAAAGCTTCTACAAGGCTTAATCCCCACAGATAGCGGAGAATGGAACGTGGGTGAAACTGTCAAATTTGGCTACTACAGCCAAGATGGTATTGCATTTGACGAAAACAAGCGAGTAATAGACGCCATTACTGAAATTGCCGAAGATGTTGTCATCAACGGAGACCGACATTACTCCCCTATGCAATTTCTTCAACACTTTCTATTCTCACCAGCCGACCAGCAGAAATACATTCACACACTTAGTGGAGGTGAACGCTGTCGCTTACACCTGGCATCAGTGCTGATGCGTTCACCCAATTTCCTCATCCTCGATGAGCCGACAAACGACCTTGATATCGTTACACTTGGGATACTTGAAGATTACTTATGCTCCTTCAAAGGGTGTGTAATCGTTATTTCCCATGACCGCTATTTCCTTGATAATATCGTTGATCACTTGTTTGTATTCGAGGGGAATGGAGAAATCAAAGATTTTCCCGGAAACTATAGCGATTATCGCTCGTGGGCAACAGAAAGAGCAAAAATGCAATCAAACGAAAGCCCTAAAGGAGCTACAACAGCAACAAACGAAAAGCCTCGCACTGATCGCCCGGCAAAATTAACCTATAAAGAGAAAAAAGAGCTTGAACAACTCACTGCCGACTTGGAATTGCTTAATGCAGAGAAAGACTCTCTTGATGCTTTGTTCAACAGCGGAAGCGAGATACCTGACATCATTGAAAAGTCAGCTCGCTACAATGAGTTGAAAGAGCTCATTGATGAAAAAGAATTCCGCTGGCTTGAACTCTCCGAAAAAGAGTAAAGAAAGGGCATCTCGTAATGAGAAACCCTTTCTTCACTATGGCATTTGTTGTATTATCTCAAGATTCGATATTTGCCTATTACAGGTAACTCTTTTGCTTGACCATTGACAACATTTATTATGCCTATTACACATAGTACAGCAAACACAATACCAACAAAACCCAATATGCTAACAAGGAAATATAATCGCCATGAAATAGCCAAAATAATACTTGTCAACACACTATAAGCAACACCATACAGAATTGCGGCAATACACAATATCAAACCCTGATTGGCATGAAAACGAGCAAACTTAGACTCCTTAGCGGCTAAGATTGGGATTAAAACAAGTATACCAAGATAGGCAAGAACACCCATCGCCTTATTTTGTTCAATATCATTTTTATCATATCCTCCGGTTGTGGATTTTGTGGGAGTATCACCTGCTGTTGCCGAATTTCCACATGATGGACAGAATTTTACACCATCTTCTATTTTATTTCCACAGTTACTGCAATATTTCATAACTAAAATTTTTAATATTAATACTCATTATCTTTCTATTTACCAAAAGCATCTTTAATTGCTTTCTGTACTTCAGGGTCTTCAAGAGCTTTTTCAGCATCTTTCATCGTGTCATCAAATGATTTCTGAAGCGCATCATAGAAATGGACCTTCAAACGTGCCGGATATTTCTTATTGGCATCAATTAATTCGACACTCATGCGTTTAAAATTTCCATCAAATTTCCAACCCCAATCATAAGCGCTTAAATTAAATCCTAATATTTTTTGAGCAAGGATATCGTCAACAGACCACTCTGATTCAGCATCCTCAAGAGTGTTTTTCTTTTCAAATCCATAAATTACATTTTTTGTATCAGATATTGTTTGTGTTAAAGCATATATTTTACGGACATAAGCTTCAAACTCTTCACGACTCACATCACTCATATCAGATTTAATAAATATAACCGAACCTTCATAACGACCGGCATTTATCATCCCATGATAAATTTTTAAAGTATCGACATCAAGA
>JAFXGB010000214.1 GCA_017520235.1 Muribaculaceae bacterium
AATAATCAAGTACGCTCATCAATAGCCCGCAAACTTGGAATAGAGTTACCCAACTCCATATCGTCATCACGATATATAGATGGCATTGTTGAAATGGCTCTTGATGCTACCATCAACTATTCATCACCAATTTCCGATAAACGATTATTTGGTTGGCACAACCTACTCTTTCCAACAGGGTGGAGTGGTTCCGTTAAAATAGACGTTGCATCATATAGAAAAGGAGAAATGAAGGTTGTTTCCGGTATGTTTGGCAGAGAAAAAGTTCACTACATTACACCACCAGCTGAAAGTGTTGCAAAAGAAATGTCTCATTTTATCGAATGGTTTAACACAGATAGCAACCCCAGCTATCTTAAATCGGCTATTGCCCACTTATGGTTTGTGTGCATACACCCCTTTGATGATGGAAATGGTCGAATAGGAAGAGCTATAGCCGATATGGCATTATCACAAGCCGAAAACTCAAAAATGCGTTTTTTTAGCATTTCCAACCAAATAAATAAAGACAAAAAAAGATATTATAGCATTCTTGAGAAAACTCAAAAGGGGAATTGTGATATTACCGATTGGCTTACTTGGTATTTAGAATGTATGCTACGTTCTATAAAACAAGCTGAAACAATTTTAAGACAAGTGCTAAATAAAGCCATTTTTTGGCAAAACCATGCATCAATTAGTTTAACAGAACGACAAACAAATATTATAAACTTATACCTTGATGGCTATCAAGCAAAATTGACAATCAAAAATTGGGCAAAGAAGGCAAAAGTATCGCAAGACACTGCGGCTCGCGACATAAAATCACTTGTTCAAAAAAATATTTTAATACCTCAACAAGGAAAAGTAAGAGATGCTCATTATGGCATCGTGTGTAATGAATCTACAGTCGTTATACCAATGCCTCAAGGAGAAGATTAAATATCTCACAATGAGAGAAGTGGCTCATTAGAAGTCGCTGAATAGGCGAGGTTTGATGACAATGCCGGCGCGGAGTTGCGAGTGGAATTTGTTGTATTCAAGCAAGCCTTCGCCATAACCATTGTAGTATTGGAGGAAGAAGTATTGGTTTTGGTTGTTGTTAAACCGATAACTCAACTCAACCATTGCATTATAATTAAGGTTCCACCCACGGCGTTTTGTCAACAAGGTGCTTAGTCCGATTTTTTTATTCAATGTAGTTAACGACATTCCCACTTGATATATACCGCAATAATCAAGAATATCTTTATTGTTTTGACCGTCAATAATCGGAATCCAAGCCTTACCATGCACTACAAAGTTCGGTCCGATCAAGATATTTGCAACAAGAGAAATCTTGTTCCACGAACGAGAATTATCTCCATCTTTACCATTACTTTCGTGCTCAGCCATAAGCTTTAATTCGCCAATAAACCTATCTCGCACAAAAAGAGGTTTACCAATACCAATACCCGGATTAAAGTTAAGGTCGGTCATGGGCATCGACTCCTCCAGCACATTCCAAAAACACTTTTGGGAATAGAAAAGGTAGAGATATGTATTCCACGGAAGAGTGCTTTTAGTGAGTCGTTGAGAAAAAGATATTTGAAACTTCACATTGGTATTTCTCACCGTTGGCTCATCACCAATAGCTGTTCCAAACACAAAATAATTATCCTTATATAATCCAAAATAAGGTCGTTTGTCAAACTCTTGACGCAAACTATCGGCTCTTAATGCCTCGTCATTGTGTGTAACAATTTGAGCCATCGCATCACCGCCGGCTATCAACACACAAATACACAATATGAAGCTACGCAAGAATTTCATTTATTGATAAGAGAATTTATCTGCAAAGATATAAATATTAACTAAGCTACCATTAAATTAAAAGGTGTTTTTTGTGTCCATTATCTCTGATTTTTCTTTGAGAGTTTAACTTATATGTTTAACTTTGTGAGATAAAATGCGATAAAGGTGAAAAAAATAGTTTTTATATTATCATTTAAGAAAAA
>JAFXGB010000215.1 GCA_017520235.1 Muribaculaceae bacterium
AAATGCTTCGTCGGTATCTTTTACTGCATCAACAGCTGCTTGAAGAGAATTGACAATCTCAATGTTTTCAGCATTGTAATCTCCCTGTCGGGTTATTACGATGTTTCGGCGTCCCGGTAATGCTCCATTAGGAAAAGATTCAAATGTCTTGCGCCCCATGATGATGGGATGCCCCATTGTTACCGCTTTAAATTGTTTTAAATCTTCGCTGATGTGGAAAAGGAGGTCTCCACTGCGTCCGATAGCGTTGTTGCGTGTAATGGCAACTATTATTGATATTTGAGCCATGTTATACCGATACTTTTGCTTTGATGTGTGGATGTGGATCGTAGTCTTCAAGAGAAAAATCTTCAAATTTGAAGTCAAATATGCTTTTAACATCGGGATTTATAACCATGCGAGGTAATCGGCGTGGCTCGCGACTCAACTGCTCACGCACTTGCTCAAAGTGGTCGTTGTAGATGTGGGCATCACCGAGAGTGTGAACAAAATCTCCTACTTCCAAGCCTGTTACTTGTGCCATCATCATAAGCAGTAGAGCATAAGATGCAATGTTGAAAGGTACTCCAAGGAAACAATCGGCACTACGTTGGTATAGCTGAAGGCTTAACTTGCCATCGGCTACATAAAATTGAAAAAAAGCATGGCATGGAGGAAGATTCATGTTGGGGAGGTCAGCAACATTCCATGCGCTCACAATGATGCGTCGGGAGTCGGGGTTCTTTTTGAGTGTTTCAACGACCTCTTTAATTTGGTCAATGTGTCCTCCGTTGTAGTCGGGCCAACTGCGCCATTGATAGCCATAGATGTGCCCGAGATTGCCATCTTCATCGGCCCACTCGTTCCAGATGCGGACTCCGTTTTCTTGTAGGTATTTAACATTGGTGTCACCATTGAGAAACCACAATAATTCGTGAATGATTGACTTCAGGTGTAGTTTTTTAGTTGTCATAACAGGAAACCCATCGGCAAGGTTGAAACGCATTTGATAACCAAACACGCTACGTGTGCCTGTGCCTGTGCGGTCGCTCTTTTGAGTGCCGTTTTCCATGATGTGGTTGAGTAGGTCGAGATATTGTTTCATTTTATGGCGGTATATAGGATTGTTTATGAATAAGCGTATTTATTTTACCATTGAGGCAAAAGATGTGGGGATGGGTGTTTCAAAGTTCATTTCGCGACGAGTTACAGGGTGTACAAATCGCAATGTCTGAGCGTGTAGTGCAAGGCGGTGTATGGGGCTTGATTTTGCTCCATACTTGCGGTCTCCGGCAATGGGATGGCCAAGATCTTTCATGTGTACGCGTATTTGGTTTTTGCGCCCTGTATCAAGTTCTACTTCGAGTAAAGAGTATCCATTTTTGCACTTAAGTGTGCGATAGCGGGTTACAGCAAGTTGACCTTCATCGGGATTTTGAGTAGAATAAACTTCATATTGCGATGTCTCAGCAAGATAACTGCGCACTGAACCACTTTCTTGTTCTACTTTGCCTTCAACTACGGCAAGGTACTTACGATTAAGTACCATGTTGTTCCAGTTATGTTGCATGGTCTCCTTTGCTTGTTCGTTTTTGGCAAACATCATTAACCCTGATGTGTCACGGTCGAGGCGATGCACAATAAAGAGCTTATTTCGTGGGTCTTGCCACTTGATGTAATCGCGCACAATGGAGTAGGCTGTGCCATCTTTAACGCGGTCTGTGCCCATCGATAGCAGTCCATAGCCTTTGTTTACAACAATGATATCATCATCTTCATATACAAGTTTTATGCGACGATGATAGAATAAACGAAATTCTCGAGTGAGGTTGACTTTTACAGTATCGCCTGGGTGTATTTCTGAGTCAAATTGAGTCGTCGGTATATTGTTTATAGCAACTTGATTGTGCTTGAGTAATTCTTTTATCGAAGTGCGTTTGCGTTGCGGCATTGACTCAATGAGGAAGGGCAATAGGGTTGTATCGCCTTGAGGCAGATATGTCTCAATAACGTCGGGACGAAATTGGCGAGTGTCAGCGCCCGGTTTGTGCGGAGTTCTTTTTTGCATTGTCGTAAAAATTATTTTTTGCGAGTGGATTTCACCGCACGAGTTGTCTTCTTGGGTTTTGACTCTTGATTGTTAATGATTTCCATGCATTCATCATAAGAGAGATTTTCAGGCTCTTTGATGGTGCGAGGAATTTTGTAATTGCTTTTTTTGTAGGCGATATATATGCCATATCTGCCGTTAAGTATCTGTAAATCGGCATCGTTGTCAAAAACCTTGACAACTTTTTTGTTTTCGGCATCGCGTTTAGCAATAATTAGTTCTTGTGCTTCTTCCAGTGAGATAGCAGCCGGTGCAATATCTTTAGGTATTGAAACAAATTTGGTGTCATGCTTAATATATGGACCGAAACGACCTATTGCAATTGTAACCTCTTTGCCTTCAAATTCGCCAATGTTGCGAGGAAAATCAAATAGTTTCAATGCTTCTTCGAGTGTTATTGATCCGACAGATTGCCCTTTTAGTAGTGATGCAAATTGAGGTTTCTCATCGTTTTCTCCATCTCCGATTTGTACCAATGGACCGAAACGGCCTATTTTTACTGATACAGGCTTGCCTGTTTTGGGGTCTGTACCGAGAACACGTTCACCCACTTTGTGCTCGAGTCGCATATTGAGAGCTTTATCTACATCGGGGTGGAAGATATTATAAAATGAGCGAATTTCGTCAATCCAAGCAACATTACCTTCTGCTATCTCGTCAAATTTTTCTTCGACATTGGCGGTAAAGTTATAGTCAAGGATATTAGGGAAATACTCGGTTAAGAAATCATTAACAACAATGCCAATGTCAGTAGGTATTAATTTGCCTTTTTCTGCACCAACGGTTTCGCTTTTAGTGCGAGATGATATCTTGCCATTGCGAAGGATTAAAGTTGTATATTCGCGTTTAGAGCCAGCTTTCTCGCCTTTCTCAACATATTCTCGACGTTGGATGGTAGAAATCGTGGGAGCATAGGTTGATGGACGACCAATACCCAATTCTTCCATCTTTTTAACCAACGATGCTTCAGTATAGCGAGCTGGTTGTTGAGTATATCGTTGTATAGCAGTTATATCGTTGGTAGTCAATATGTCTCCTATTTTAAGAGGAGGAAGTATTGCATCGTTGTTGTCGTCAATATTTTCATCATCGTTACTTTCAATATATACCTTTAAAAATCCGTCAAATTTGATAACTTCGCCTGTTGCAATGAATTTTTCTTGACGAGTTGAAGGAGCGATATCTATTGTGGTTTTTTCAATAACAGCGTCGCTCATTTGAGATGCAATAGTGCGTTTCCAAATGAGGTTATATAGCTTTTTCTCTTGGGCTGACCCTTCTATGGTGTGTTTGTTTATATAGGTAGGGCGTATTGCTTCGTGAGCCTCTTGAGCACCTTTGGCATTGGTGTGATAGTGTCGCACATGAAGATATTCATCGCCTATTTTCTCTTTAATTTCGGCTGAAATGGTATTGATTGCAAGAGAAGAAAGATTTACTGAGTCGGTACGCATATATGTAATGTGTCCGGCTTCATAGAGTCGTTGTGCAATCATCATTGTTTGTGATACAGTGAAACCGAGTTTACGAGAGGCTTCTTGTTGTAATGTAGAGGTCGTAAATGGTGGTGCCGGTGATTTTTTAACCGGTTTCACATTTATATCCTCAATTTTATATGTGGCCCCTATGCAGTCATTAAGTAATTGACGAGCCGCATCTTCATTGGGAAGACGTTTTGATAAGTCGGCTTTTAATGTATTACTATCAGTCGCGAATGTCGCAGTGATGCGGAAGTATTCTTCAGGCGTGAAATTTTTAATTTCGGCTTCACGTTCAGCAATGAGACGCACTGCAACCGATTGCACGCGTCCTGCCGATAGTGCCGGTTTAATTTTTTTCCAAAGTACAGGGGAAAGCTCAAATCCTACAATGCGGTCAAGCACGCGACGAGCTTGTTGTGCGTCAACGCGGTTTAGGTCAATGTCGCGTGGATTTTCAATAGCATTGAGAATAGCATTCTTTGTAATTTCGTGGAAAACGATGCGTTTAGTATTCTTCGGCTTTAGTTTCAATACCTCATAAAGGTGCCAAGCGATGGCTTCTCCTTCTCGGTCTTCATCGGAAGCGAGCCACACCATTTCAGCGTCCTTTGCCGCTTTTTTGAGTTCACGCACAAGATCTTTTTTATCATCGGGAATTTCATAGACAGGAGCAAAATTATTGTCAATGTCAATACTGAAATTCTTCTCTTTCAGGTCGCGAATATGACCATAGCTTGACATGACTTTAAAGTCCTTGCCTAAGAATTTTTCTATCGTTTTTGCTTTGGCGGGAGACTCTACTATTACAAGGTTTTTGAGCATAGTTTTCCTAATTAAAAATTTCAACCGACAAAATTAGGAAAAAGAAATCTAACAGCAGTAGATTTTTTCAAAAAAGGTGTGAAAATAACGATAATTGAGGGAGTTAAAGCTTTGTTATTGGATTTTTTCGATTAAGGCAGTAGCATAGGCCGCAATCCCTTCTTTGCGTCCGGTAAAACCAAGATGTTCTGTTGTGGTTGCTTTCACAGAAACGCAATTTAAAGAGATTTCAAGATCAGATGCGATGTTGGCTATCATTTGTGGAATGTGTGGCAACATCTTTGGCGCTTGTGCTACTATTGTGATGTCCACATTCCCTATTTCATAACCTGCTTCTGTAATTAATTCTCTTACTCGGCGTAACAACACTCGGGAATCAGCTCCCTTATAGGTTGGGTCAGTATCAGGAAAATGGTAACCAATATCTCGTAGTGCGGCGGCACCAAGTAGAGCATCAGATAAAGCATGTAGGGCAACATCGGCATCGCTATGTCCAAGTAGCCCAAGATGATAGGGGATTTTTACTCCTGCAATCCACAAGTCGCGATCTTCGACAAGTCGATGTACATCAAATCCCATTCCGATGCGAGTATTTGCCATTCTGTTCCGTTTTATTTTTTGCCAAAAATTTCTTTCAAGCCGTCCATATCAAATGAAAGGGTAAAGCGCAAAGTTTGATCAAGAGGGGATGTTTGCGCAGTAGCTACCATGTAAGATGCGTCAAGACGAAGCACATTAAGGGCAAAGCCTGCTCCTAATCCGAAATATTGGCGGTTTCCTTTGAATTCATTCTCGTGAAAATATCCGGCTCGAAGGAAGAATTGTTGATTATAAGAGTATTCAGCTCCTATAGAGTAGGTAATTTCGCGAAGTTCTTCTTTCATGCCACCAGGAGCATCATTAAAAGATTTGAAGATTCCTGAAATGGGCGACATGTTTTCCCACTCTTCAAGAGCGTCAAGATAGGCTTGTTGACCTTCAGGAGTGTCATCAAAATCCATTTCGCGAGGTCGTGTAGGGACAAGTAGCTTGTTCAAGTCAATAGCAAGAGTGAGGTTATGATAATCCGCAAGAGGAAATGTAAAAGCAGTTCCTATACGCAAGTTAGTAGGGAGGAATGCAGGATCTTCGCCATTATTATAAGATACTTTTGATCCAATGTTAGAAATATTCCAACCTAACGACCATTGACACTCGTTACGACCTATTATAGGATAAGATGTGTAGTAACCCGATATATCGGCCGCAAAAGCTGATGCTCCAGATGTTTGGTCTCCGGCATAAGAGTCAGAAAAACCGAGGTCAGAATAAATATATCGGAACACGATACCCATTGAGTAGCTATCAGACAATTTACGAGAATAACCTAAGTCAACAGCCATTTCATATGGATTAAGGCTTTGAGTTGTGTAGCCCTCACCATCACTTGTATTAACTTCTCCTAATGAGAAGTATCTGATAGACGCTGAAACTGCTTGGTTGTCATCGCTACCTAATTTCCAATATCCGGCGAGGTTAGCAAGGAAGATGTCGTTAACAAGTTTTCTCAACCATGGAGTGTAGCTGAGTGATGCAGACGCTTTGCTGTAAGCAAATGCATATTTTGATGGGTTCCAAAACTGAGAGTTGGCATCAGGATCTGTCGCTACACCGAGGTCTCCCATTGATGCTCCGCGAGCATCAGGGGTGATACCTAATGATGTAACGCCTGTTTGGATAGGGTTAAATTCGTTTTTGCCTATTTCTTGGGCTTTTGCCGATATTGAGATAAATAGCAACGCAAAGGCGCTTAATGCTAATGCTTTAATTTGTTTTTTCATATAAAGTGAGTATAACTACTTTATATAAACTCAAAAAGTCGCTATTTATTGCTTAATGACAATTATTTTTACTTTTGCAGTACTTGAATATTGTTTGTCGGCATTTAAAATTGCATAGCAACGATATGTCCCATCGTCAACAGGTTCTCCATTCATGTCTTGTAGATTCCAAGTGTAGGGGAAAGAACAATTCTCTTTAGTGAAGATTGTTTCTCCGCTATTGTTTTCAACAATAAGTCGTCCCGAAGGTTCGGCTTTGAAATCGTGAGTAAGCGAAATTGTTGCTTCGGTGCGAGCAGGTGTTTCTGCTACATCAAGAGTTGAGGTTACCGAGTTGTTAATAACATAGAAAGAAATGCTCTTTTCTGCACGATTTCCTGCATTATCGGCAACGCTCAATGATAAAGTGTGTATACCATCTTCAAGTCCGGCAATGGGGAATTTAATAGTTGATACGCCATTAATATCAGTAACAATTGTTCCTTTTATAGCAGGGAAAGATCTTGAATTGTCAAGCATTAGAGTCGTTGCTGTTCCTATTGATATTGAAGAATTACATAAACCTGATTCATCGGGAAGGATAGTTGCATATAGTGTTGTTTGTTCTCCAACGCAGTCTCCATCACTGAAAGTAGGAGAATCAAGATATAATTCTGATATTTCAGGAGCAGTTGTATCCTCAATTGCTTGGGTTGAATCATAATCATTCACTATAATTTGATTGAAATATCCTTTAGCACTCTTTCTGCTGTCATTTGATATTGCATAATAAGAAATGCGATTTGATATTCCCGGACGTGAAGGTGCCGGAATATTTAGTTTAGCGTTGAATATACCTGCAGTTACAGGAACTGTTGTTTCTAAAAGGATATCTTCGTCGCAAGAAATAGTATCTAAGGCGTCACCTCCTTGAGTGAGTGTTTGTTTGTCTATAGGTGCTTCGTATAGAGATAGTGTAACTTTGCCATTGAATCTTGTGTCAATATTGTTACTGCTAGTAAGAATATTCCCTGAAATATTATTGTTAGTCAACGGATAAATTTGGTAAACGGTAGAACTGTCGGTTATGGTGTTGTTATTAATTTGTGTAGTAGCAACAGAATATTTTGCAACATTTAAAGGTATAGCGGGGTCTCCAATCATGTTAAAGCACAAGCTGTTAACGCCAAGGAAGCTGTTGCTCATAGTTATGGCTACATCCATTGCTGAATTTTGAGCTTTTAGATAAATATCGCCAATACATTCTCCACTTTTAGCCGAGAATAAATGTCGAGCAAATGCTGTACTAAGAACATGGTTATAATCTTTGTATACAGTGCGAGATGCAGCGACAACAGCAATACCACCTCCATTTTCTTTGTAAAGCATTGTTTCAGAGATGCCGTTATCTTGTCGGTCAAAACTCAATGCATCACATGTAGCAAAGAATGTTATAGGGGGGATATTATAGTTGGTCTCTTCTACATACATTTTGTGCCAAAGGTTCTCTGTACAGAATGTGTCATATTTGCCATGCCCAGTATAGCACATATAGAATTGTCCAGAGGATAGAGCTTGTGTAATTGCAGCACGAGCAGCTACTGCATCTTTATTTGTCCAAGGATAAAGAGAGTTATAGATTTTGGTTAATGTTGCATATGGAGCATATTTAGCTATTGTATCGACAAGTTCTTCTGATTGAAGCATGTGGCTATTAGAGTCTCCATCATCAGACAAAATCAGCGCTCTGTTTTGAGATATGTTAAGAGGTGGGTTTTTGAGATAATTAATGATTTTATTATTTGTTCTTTCTGCATAATCTGCGCGATTTGCCGGGATGCGGCTAACAGCAATATCCATATTTGTAAAATGAATGTTTGTTTGATTATAAGAGTCTTTTAACATTCCAAAATAAGAGTCAGCACAATATACGAGTGATTTATCATTGGCTTCTGTTGCTGATTCACATTGATATGTGAGCAGTAAATCATCATTATTATATATTATGCCGCGATTGTCAAACGAGCCGGCTCCGTAAAGTAAGAGATATTTAAATGTTGAAGGATTACGATCAAGGAACATTTTTGCAATACGTCGATATGCCATTGCCGAAGGTGTCCCTGAAGAGAATTCATTGAATATTTCTTCTTGTTCAAGGACTAATACTTTCATTCCTTGATATTGTTTATGAATTTCTGCCAATTGTGTGGCATATTGTTTCATTGATTTATTGGTGATGATGAGCATCTCCGGAGTGGTACTGGAATGAATGTTTTGATTAGTAACATCTCCCACATATTCTACTTGATATTGGGTTTCATTTGGATCAAACGCAATTAGGTAGGCATGTCCATTAGAGCCTGGAGAGTATTTTTTCTCAAACGATCCTTTGAGAATTCCTGTGCTACTATTGAAATTTGTTCTATAGGCAAATACATTTGTTGGAGATGAAACGTTCCACACAATAGTGTTTTCTGAAGCTCCTTCTATAGCAAATGATGTATTTGATGTTACATTAGGAAATATCATTGGCAACTGAGATTCGCCTGAGATGATATTTTTTCGATAGTAACATAAAGACGCATAATCAATTGCCGCAAAATCACATGTCGTAATATTTGATGGGATAGATGCTGTAAACTTATATTCCGGAGTGCTATTCTTCATTTTGAAGTTAATATATCCGGATGTATACATATAATATTTGCTTGAGCCACTAAGAACAGGTGTAATAGAGCGATGTAATTCGCTGGTGTGTTCCAAGTCGTTGGATTTTACTTGTAGGGCAAATCCAGACGATGAGGTTGCTGCCCAATTATATTCAAATTTTCCATTTTTTGTAGTGTCGGCATTTTGAATATTAAAAGAGAACTCTTGGATGGGTTGTTTTTTAAAATCATAACCCAAAAAAATAGCTCCCCCCATTGCTGGACATGTTTTTTCATATTCAATGACTTGAACAGCGTTATGGGATGTTCGTGTCTCTGTAGTATATGAATTGAAGTAGTATGATATAGGGGCTTTTGATGCACCCGGATTTGTATCACTTAAAAAATAATATCCACCTGTAGAATAAGTGTTCCTGTTTATAATAGCTTTATAAACATCACCAGCAACATTTATTCGAACATCAGCTTCTGCATAAAAGAGGATTTTATCGTTGGTGCGATGTATTGGTTGTGCTGGTAGATCATCGGGGAGAGTGCTGTCAAAAGTATTTCCAAGAAGGACACCTCCATAACCATAGATGCTGACATTTTCCGGGTTAGAAAATCCCATTTCACGAAGTTGGTCATTTGTAATTTCGTGAATTCCTGTATTATTAACTTTAATTTTGACCCAATGACCTTTTGCGAGTTTGGACTCGCTTGTATAGTATGTTGAAACATAGGCATTAGCTATTAAGCTAAAACAGAATGTAAATAATCCGGAAAGAAGGATTCGGTGTAAATGTCTTTTGCCCATACTTATAAAGATTATGCGGTTAAATGCTTATTTGATTTTAAAGTTGACACATTCAATATTGTTTATTTTGCCGACTATAATATCGTCAATCTTGAATTCTGATTGATAATTTAATTTAGCCGGAATTAGGATGTCTCCAATTTTGAATGTAAAATATTTGCTTAATTGTTTAATTGAATTGTCGATTTTTATATCAGAGGTGTTTATTGTTGTCTCAAAATTACCAATACTGATTTTTATTTGTTCTTGAATAATTCAATTGATTGCCAATCTCCCAAAATTATTGCTCCGTCAAAAGATGATGCGAGATTAGATGTGATGCCGGCAACAGATAATTTCTCTATCATGTCCATCGGAATCATTCTTAAACAGAGTGTTATTGCGTCATAATAGCGATTTGCAAATTTTTCTCCAACGTTTTTCCCCAATCGATTAACTCTAACGGCAATATTAAGGTCATACTCCCATTTTGACGAAAAATCAGGCATGAAAAATGGCTTGCGGTCTTTTATTATCGCTGAATCGGGTATAATGTCAACTGCAATAGGGTCAGTTATTGTTTCTCCGAGGGCTCGATTTAATGCCATTATTTTCATCGTTGACGATCTTTTTGAGAGCCGAGACGATTATACATCACGGCAAGATGTGAGTATATTGAGGTGTTTTGAATGACAATTCCTTCTCCTACGCGAATGCGGAATGGCGTGAAATTCCACAATGCTTTTATACCTGCTTTTATCATTAAATCAGCAACTTCTTGTGCTTTATCAACAGGAACAGCAACGATACCTATTTCGGCATTGTATTTTTGGCGTTGCGTTTCTAAATCGTGTATATCAAAAATTGGCACATTGCAAATTGATGTTCCTACAATGTTAGGATTTACATCAAATCCTGCAACAATATTTAAGCCATAGTTAGAAAGACCGGAATCTTGTATTAATGCTGCACCAAGACTGCCAACTCCTAAGATTACCGCATTATGACCTTTTTTGAATCCTAAAAAGTCTTGAAGCTCCCGCTCCAGATTTTTTACTTCATATCCAATTCGAGTTTTCCCTTTAATGTTTAAAAAGGATAGGTCTTTAGCAATTTGTGATGCATCAACATTTAACTCCTTTGATATTTGAGTGGAAGAGACATATTCAACATTATTTGCGCGGAGCAGATTTACATATGCCAGATACCAAGGAAGTCTCCTAAGCGTTGGCTCAGGAAGGAATTCGCGAGATATGTTTTTAATGTCTGACATAATGTGAGTTATAATCAATAATGTAATAACAAACAAAGGTAATAAGATTTGCGAAATTTCGCAAATCTTATTACCTCAGTATGTTTTAAATATAGATTTTACTATTGTGCGGCTACAGCCAATTTTTTGGATTCTGTGGAAAAATGTTTACCATCAGTAGTGATTTCAGCTTTGTAGATGTATATTCCTCGTGGGACACGACGTCCTGCCATGTCGCACAAATTCCAATTTATGGGGAATGAACGAAGCATGTCGTTACGTCCACTTTGAGTTGTTGTCCATTCGAGTTTGCCCATTAAGTTGTACACAGAAATCGTGATTGTTGCTTTAGCATCAGGACGATTATGTGTAATATAGAAATTAGCTTCGGTTATCGCTGGATTTGCATCAGAGTAGATGTCATAAATCTTGGGCGCAAGACCATTTTGGACGAAAAAATCAATAGTTTCTTCTGCAACATTTCCTGACGTATCCCAAATGCGTAAGCGTAGAGAGTGGTTGCCTTCTGAAAGATTAGAAATGGGGTAAGCAATACTTCCTGATGCTCCTTCTTCTGATGTTCCGGGCGTATAGTATTGAGAAACATTAGTGAAAGTTTTGTTGCCATCAAGAGTTAAGACCATTTGATGCCCGATGCCTGCCGATGATATATTTATGCCTTTATTATCTGAAATGTTGGCGATAACCATGGGGGACTCATTTACCTTGTTTCCTGATTTAAATGTTTCGTGGTTAAGGAAGAACGCTGAGATAATGGGAGACTCATTGTCGTCTAAAGCAGTTTCGTCAAATCCCCAAATATAGAAATTGCGGTTACAACCAACGGCTTCATTGTTATTATTATAGGCATACATGCTAATTGTTGCTTGGTGGTAATTTTCGTTTGAGATCTCTGATGGCATAGAAACATTCATTTCAAATTCTCCATTTATTACAGAGTCTCGTCCTATGTAAAGTTTGCCTCCAGGCTCATCAAAAGAAATTTTTTCTCCTTCGCCATATCCATTAGAGACAGTATTCTTTTCAGCATCATATATTGTTGCCGTTAAGATACCATTAAAGTCATTCATTTTTTCTCCTTTGGGATTGAATAGAGAACCTTTTAAAGTAATATCTTGTCGAGCTTTTATCTCGGGCATGGAGCTATTAGTGACTGATTCGTCATTTATTTTCTCTAATGCAACAGTTGATGATGGTGCTGCAAATCTCATAGCAGGGTCTCCCATAAGAGCGAAACGTAACTTGTTTTCATCAGATAACATGGCATTTTTAGTCTGACGAAGTATTTCTCCAACGGGAAAGAATGCTCCGTTGTCATCACGATTGAATAAGTGTTTTGCGATAGTAGATGAAAAAATCCCATTGTTTGAAATATAGACGGGGCGACATGCGCTAATAACAGAGATTGCTCCACCATCAGGATTTTGGAAAAGAATTTCGGCTCCTGATAAGGCATCGGCATCCCATCTCATAAACTCGCAGGTAGCGGCATATAAAATTGGTAAACGTCTAATATATAGATTGCTAATATCGTTAGATGTAAGGATGTGTTCGTGACTTAATGTTGTGGTATTGGCATGACCAATATAACTCCACCACACAACTCCTTCATCTAATTTTTGAAGCATTTGAGTGCGAGCAGTTGGATAACCTCCATTTACAAGAGGGAATGCGTCAGTATATATCTTGTTGTAGAAAAATTCTTTGCCAGTATTAGAGTTTATCATGATGTTATACATGGATTCCGTTTGTTTCATATGGGTTCCATTATCTTGGTCATCGGCAACCAAGAGAATTTGGTTTTTCCACGAGTCTTTAATTGAGCTGTTGACATATCCGTATAATTTATCAACGGCTTTTTTTGCTTCAGTTAAAGATCTTACAGGCATACGTCCAATAGCAATGCTCATCTTATTGCCAGTCGTGCTTGCTCCGGAGTTGTCCTCTAAATAAGAAATGATATCATCGCTTGAAAAAGAGTCATTGTCGCTTAACCCTCCATTAGTTTGCCACATGGGCATTGTGGGGTATCCAAGAGCTGCGACAGTTGGAGTCAGATGACGATTGTCGTATGTGCCTCTCCCCATGAGTAATGCATATTTCAACTTTGATGAGTTGGGGTTGGCATTTCCTCTATCCCAAAACATTTTGAGCATTTTTCTAAATGCGTTTACATCGGGAACACC
This sequence comes from Muribaculaceae bacterium, assembly GCA_017520235.1. Lineage (GTDB taxonomy): Bacteria > Bacteroidota > Bacteroidia > Bacteroidales > Muribaculaceae > RGIG4079. The sequence continues at coordinate 13,095 of JAFXGB010000215.1, forward strand.
TGAAGAGAATTCGTTGAATACCTTATCTTGTGTTATTACAAGGACTTTTAATGAATCGGCTGAATTTCGATGTAAATCAGCAATGCGCTCAGCTTGTGATTGCCAATCGCTTATTGTAAAAATTACCATGTTGGGAGTCTCTTCGGCGTGGATGTTTTGATTGTAAACGTTCTCGACAAAAGACGGTTCAGGGAAAGAACTATTTTCGTCCCATGCAACATATTCGCGTAATCCACTATACTCATTAGTCCATTTTAATGTGGTGCCTTCAAGGGTTGTGTTGAGTTTGAAGATTGACATTGGATTTGTAACATCCCAAACATGAGTATTGGCACTTGCACCAGATAAAGCAACATGAGGATTAGATGAATTGAAAATCAATTTGCCATTATATAGCTTTATAGCGCGAGTATAATTCAGTGAGATGTAATTTAGACGTGCAAGATGTATTGTTACCGGAGATTTGTGGGTTATGCCTAACGTGAGTTTATCTCCTGATACATCAATCTTTCTTGAGAATACACCTTCAGAGCCAAATGAATATGTGTCATTGTTTGTTGCTCTGATAAAATCATTTGATGAAATTTGTTCTCCATTAGCCGAGACGATAACAGAAGATGACGAGTTAAAAGTCTTGGTTACAAATGAGTATTTTAAAGAAATTGTGGTTCCTACCTTGTCGGTCAGTGTAAAATTGAAGTTTTGGGAAGAATTATATTTAAAATCTTCACCAAGAAGTAGATGACCTGTAGCTCCTGGGCTGTACAAGTCTTTTTCGTGGTAAACGGCTTCAATAAAAGTTGTAGCACACTCGGTCGATGTAGAGTTAGTTCCGTAGGAAGGAATTTCCCCGACTTCAATCTCTTTGTCGCTAAGGAAATAATAGCCTACAGTAGAGAATGGGTTTATTGAATGGGTATGTGGCGTTGATTTACGATTCCATTTTACCGGGCCTTGGGCATAAAATAATATTCCCTGAGATGTTCTAACCGATGGGGTTATGGGTAAATCATCAATATATGAGCTATTAAGAAGATCAGGAAGACGTTGTCCACCATATCCGTAAATATGAACTTTTGAAGGATCGGAGAAACCCCATTTTTGCAGATTGGCGTTAGATATCAAGTGTATTCCTGTTTCGGAAACGCTTATTTTCACCCAACGTCCGTCTTTCAAAATGGATTCAGATGAATATGTGTCAAGAGGGAGAGCATGTATATTTCCCGGAATACAGATGCATACAATAGAAATGACAACGAAAGCTATGAATGAATTTATATTGTTGCGTTTTGAGTTCATGAATATTTAAAAATAGAGCATTTGAGCCTACAATTACTATCACTAATAACGTTGATTTTTGCTGTTTATTGTGATATTGAGAGAATTGAGCCGATCCAATGTTCCCAATCCTCACGAGATCCATTAAATGTATTGAGGTCAGTATCCCCTGAAATGCCTTCTACTGAGCCTTTATGGCTATATTGCCAAAAAAGCCATTCGCCATCAATAGGAGGGTTTGTAAAGGAGCATATCCATAGCGGATATTCGTCAAATCTCCCTTTTATAAAACGAGTGAATCCCTTTTTGTTGGAGTAGAGCATGATGGGTAAATTGTAATCTTGTAGAGTGTTGATTAGTGCAGATAGTTGTAATATGACATCTTCGGTAGGTGTGTTTTTATCGTTGGTGTATTCTTCAATATCAATAACAAATGGCAAATCGAGAGATTTCTCTTTTAGGCAATGAAGAATGTTTAATGCTTGTAAATTACCGTCGGTGTTAAATTTGAAAAAGTGATATGCACCAACTTTTAATCCGGCTTCTCGGGCATTATTATAGTTAGAGTGAAAACGTACATCTTTAAAAGTAGCACCTTCGGTTGCTTTAATGAAAACAAAATCGATTCCTGATTGGGCTATTTTTATAAAGTCAATATCTCCATTGTGGGCGGAAACATCAATTCCGGATATGGGATATAGTTGTGAATCAATCTCAATGTGGTGTCTTCGTTCTAAACGATACCAAAATATTGCACCGATTGCTATCAGTGCAATTGTAGTGAGTGATAATATGAATATTCGACTTTTCATTTTAATGATGGGATTGCAAAGGTAATCTATTTAATTGAATTGGAGTTGTTGTGCCGAGAAATTATTGCTAAATTTGCAGATTAAAACAATAAAAAAATGAGCGTTATAGATATAATAATTCTAATAGTGTTTGTTGGTGCCATTATATATGGATTATATAAAGGGGTTATAGCGCAATTAGGTTCGCTTGGCGGAATAATTTTGGGTATTCTTGCATGCCGATTGTTTGGCGATTATGCAACTGAGTTGGTATCCAATATTCTCCCAGCAATGACATCAGATGCAAAAACTACTGCCTATGTAAATAGTGTTGTGGGTAATGTGCTGTTGTTCATAGTGGTATATGTGTTGGCTTGTCTCATTGCTAAGCTCATGCGAAAGATTACCCATGCTTTGTGCTTGGGATTGTTTGATCGCCTGATAGGAGCAGTGTTCTGTATATTCAAGTGGTTTCTTGTTGTTAGCATTTTGTTGAATTTGTGGCAAGTTCTTTCTCCAGAAACAAATATTGTAAAAATGTCAACATTGGGTAATGGTACAGCAATTCAAGCGATAATAGATTTAGCACCAACATTGTTTGGCTCGATATCCCAATTGTAATGTCGTTGCAACAAAAGTATAGTGAGATTGTTAAATATCAAGATAGATATTAAAATATTATAGAAAGAAATAATGGCAGAAAACTCAAATATAATCAATGATGTTACGTCCGGCGAATACAAGTATGGATTTGTAACTGATATTGATACAGAGATTATCCCTAATGGAATAAATGAGGATGTAGTGCGTCTAATATCCCAAAAGAAAGGTGAGCCTGAATGGTTGCTTGAGTTCCGTTTGAAAGCTTATCGCTATTGGACCACTCTTGAGATGCCTACATGGGCACATCTTGACATTCCACCTATAGATTATCAGGCAATAAGCTATTATGCTGCTCCTCGCAAGAAGGAAGGGCCTAAAAGTCTTGATGAGGTAGATCCCGAATTGTTAGACACATTTAACAAACTTGGAATCTCTCTTGAAGAACAAAAATTATTGTCGGGAATGGCTGTAGATGCTGTAATGGATTCTGTGTCAGTTAAAACTACACACAAAGAAAAACTTGCTGAACTCGGAATTATATTCTGTTCATTCTCAGAGGCTGTAAAGGATTATCCCGACTTGGTGAAACGTTACCTCGGCTCGGTGGTTTCTTATCGCGACAATTTCTTTGCGGCATTAAATTCGGCTGTGTTCTCCGATGGTTCATTTGTTTATATTCCTAAAGGGGTGCGTTGCCCAATGGAACTTTCTACATATTTCCGCATCAATGCATCCGGCACAGGACAATTTGAACGCACGTTGATTGTTGCCGACGATGATGCCTATGTAAGCTACCTTGAAGGGTGTACTGCTCCCATGCGCGATGAAAACCAACTGCATGCTGCGATTGTAGAGATTGTCGTTGAGGATCGTGCTGAAGTTAAATACTCTACTGTTCAGAATTGGTATTCAGGAGATAAAGACGGAAAAGGCGGAGTATATAACTTTGTTACAAAACGTGGCTTGTGTCGCGGTGATTACTCAAAGCTTTCATGGACACAAGTGGAAACTGGCTCGGCTATCACATGGAAATATCCAAGTTGTATTCTTGCCGGTGAAGGAGCTGTGGGAGAATTTTACTCTGTGGCAGTAACAAAAAATCATCAACAAGCCGATACTGGTACAAAGATGATACACACCGGTCGTAATACCCGCAGTACAATTGTGTCAAAGGGGATATCTGCCGGATATAGTCAAAACTCTTATCGTGGTCTTGTAAAGGTCGCTCCAAATGCCGATGGCTGTCGCAACTACACCCAATGCGATAGTTTGTTACTTAGTTCGCATTGTGGCGCACACACATTCCCTTACATTGATGTCTTGAATGATACTGCAGTTGTTGAGCATGAAGCAACAACATCGAAGATTAACGAAGAACAAATATTCTATTGTAACCAGCGTGGTATTCCCACTGAAGAGGCAATAGGATTGATTGTTAACGGATATGCTAAAGAAGTAATGAATAAACTGCCTATGGAGTTTGCAGTTGAGGCACAAAAACTGCTTCAAATCACCCTTGAGGGCTCAGTAGGATAACATATAGAAAAATAAAGACTATGGACAATATATTATTAGAGGTAAAAAACCTTCATGCCGGAATAGAAGGCAAAGAGATTTTGAAAGGGATTAATCTTATAATACGTCCCGGAGAGGTGCATGCAATCATGGGTCCTAATGGCTCAGGAAAGAGTACACTTTCATCAGTATTGGCAGGACACCCTTCGTTTACAGTAACTGAAGGTGAAGTGGATTTTCATGGTAAAAATCTGTTGGAACTATCTCCTGAAGATCGTTCTCATGAAGGCTTATTCCTTTCATTCCAATATCCGGTAGAGATTCCCGGTGTGTCAATGGTTAATTTCATGCGTGCGGCAATAAATGAGAAACGCAAATATTTCAATGAACCTGCATTGTCGGCAAGTGATTTCTTGAAATTGATGCGTCAAAAACGTGCCATTGTAGAGTTGGATAATAAGTTGGCATCTCGCTCGGTAAACGAAGGGTTTTCAGGTGGCGAGAAGAAACGTAACGAGATATTCCAAATGGCAGTTCTTGAACCACGCTTGTCTATCCTTGACGAGACCGATAGCGGTCTTGATATTGATGCATTGCGCATTGTAGCCGGTGGGGTAAACAAATTAAAAACTGAAGATAACGCTACAATCGTTATCACTCACTATCAACGATTGCTTGATTACATTAAACCTGATTTTGTTCATGTGCTTTATAAAGGTCGCATTGTGCGCACAGGTGGACCTGAACTAGCACTAGAACTTGAAGAAAAGGGTTATGACTGGATTAAGCAAGAAATAGATAATTAATAAGGATATGGGTTCAATTGATCAATATCTCGATTTATATAAAGAAAATCGCGATGCGATAAATGCTCATTCTGCCGATGTGCTGAATAGCTTTCGCGAAGTAGCGTTTAACGCAATTGGCGACAACCAATTACCTAAACGTGGAGCGGAAAGCTATGAAAAGACATCTATAGATGAGATGTTTGCTCATGACTATGGGGTAAATATAAATCGCATGGATATCCCGGTAAATGTTGCGGCATCGTTTAAATGTGATGTGCCTAACATGAGTACTTGGATGTCGTTTATAGTAAATGATATGTTCCATGCATCACCCACATCAAGACACAAAATGCCTGAGGGGGTAATTGTGGATTCTCTTGCTCGCGTAGCAAGTGTGTCCCCCGATTTGGTAGCAAAATATTATGGCACGGTAGCTCCTCTTGAAGATACCGGGGTGGCATTGAATACGTTGCTTGCTCAAGATGGTGTCATGATTTATATTCCACGAGGAATTAAACTTGAAAAGCCATTGCAACTTGTCAACATTTTTAGTTCGCCCATTGATTTGATGGCGGTACGTCGCCTGTTGATCGTATTGGAAGATGATGCTGAAGCACAATTACTTGTGTGTGATCACACACAAGATAACGAACATAAATATCTCTCATCACAAGTGGTAGAAATCATAATGGGTGAGCGTTCTCGTTTTGATATCTATGACATGGAAGAATCGTCGGCATCGACATCTCGATATTCACGATTGTTTGCGCGTCAGTCGGCAGGCTCTAACTTGTTGATTAACGGCACAACATTGATGTGTGGCACTACTCGCAATGGGTATGATATAGACATCGTGGGTGATGGCTGTGAAACATTGCTCGCCGGAATGGCAATTGGAACAGATCGTCAGCATGTTGACAACTGCTCTAATATCAATCACAGAGCGTCGCATTGCCACAGTTCACAATTGTTTAAATATGTGCTTGACGATGAGTCAACAGGAGCATTTGAGGGTAGCATTTTAGTAGCTCCCAATGCAACATATACTGAAGCTTACCAATCTAACCGCAATCTACTTGCTTCAACATCGGCCAAGATGCACACAAAACCTCAACTTGTAATATATAATGATGAGGTAAAATGTAGCCATGGCGCAACAACAGGGCAATTAGATACGGCAGCATTATTCTATATGCGCTCTCGCGGTATCTCTGAAAAGGAAGCACGATTGATGATGATGCAGGCATTTATGGTTGACGTGATTGATACAGTGCGCATGGAAGGCTTGCGGGATCGTTTGCGCCATTTGGTAGAAAAACGTTTCTATGGTCAGCAAATGCTATGCGGAGAGTGCAGTGTGTCGTGTCATGAACAAAAATCATGATAAAAAGTATGGAAATGTATGATGTAAATTCTCTTAGAAGCGATTTCCCCATATTAAAACGTCAGGTATATGGGCATCAGCTTGTGTACCTTGATAATACAGCAACTACACAGACACCTCGCTGTGTTGTTGAAGCAATAGAGAATGTCTATTATAATACAAAAGCTAATGTGCATCGTGGAGTGCACACCCTTTCACAAGAAGCTACTGATTTGCAAGAGGCAACTCGCGAGCGTGTGAGAGAGTTTATCAATGCAAAATCTACTGAAGAGATTATCTTTACTCGAGGAACTACTGAAGCTATAAATCTTGTGGCTTCGTCCTATGGCGATCTCCTTGAAAATGGTGATGAGATAATTCTCACAGTGATGGAACATCATGCCAATATTGTTCCTTGGCAATTGTTGGGCCGTCGCAAACGCATTATTTTGCGCGTAGTCCCCATAAATGAAAAAGGGGAATTGGACATGGTGGCATATCGCTCATTGTTTAACGACCGCACAAAACTTGTTGCTGTCTGCCATGTTTCTAATGTGCTTGGAACTGTAAACCCCATTAAGGAGATGATTGCCGAGGCTCATAGCAACGGGGTGCCTGTTCTTGTTGATGGTGCGCAAGCTATTTCCCACATGAAAGTAGATGTGCAGGATCTTAATGCCGATTTCTATGTCTTCTCATCTCACAAAATGTATGGTCCGTCGGGGGTCGGTGTCTTATATGGCAAGAAATATTTGCTTGAAATGATGCCTCCTTATCAGGGAGGAGGGGAAATGATAGGTCAAGTGAGCTTTGACCACACAACGTTTGCGGCTCTTCCATTTAAGTTTGAAGCCGGTACGCCTGACTTTGTTGATATTGCTGCTTTTCACACAGCAATAGACTATATGACATCTATAGGGGTGGAACGCATTGCCGAGCATGAACATGAATTGCTCAGTTACACTACTGAAAAGATGATGGAGATACCTGGAATGCGCATTTTTGGAACAGCTCCAGGCAAGTGTGCGGTAATATCATTCCTCATTGGCAATGAACACCATTATGATGTAGGGATGTTGCTTGACAAATTGGGGGTAGCTGTGCGCACCGGACATCATTGTGCCCAACCGCTAATGTCGGCATTAGGTATCGAAGGGACAGTCAGAGCATCGTTTGCTATGTATAATACAAAAGCGGAAGCCGATGCCTTTATAGCAGCCCTCCGCCGTGTATCGTCAATGTTAGGTTGAGAGAGAATTATTCTTCGTCGGGATATTTGCGATAATATTCCTCAAGGATATTCTTCACATTGAAATAAAAGCCCGCAGGGTCTTTATCCTTTTTCTTTTGGATTGTGATATAGTCAAAATAGGGGTTGACAAATTCCTGTGAGTCGGCTATATATCCGAGCGAATTGATGAGAGTGTATTCATTCTTAGGTATTACCACATACCACGCATTCTCTTGCTTAAGTCCTGTGCCTGAAGAGACTATCGCTTCAAGAAGATGGTTGAGGCGATATTGCCAAATGTTGGCAAGATGAATTTTCTTCTTTTCACGCAACGCATATATAAGGAAATTCATTTGTTGCAAATCAAATGGGTTGTCCTTTAATGATAATTCGGCATATTTTATAATCGTGTCACACTCGGCGCGACTATGCTTTGTTTTGTAATATAGACTCTCAATCTTGTCAGAGAACTCTGAACGGCGATAGGGATTATAGTCCTCTTGAAAAATATAGCCATAATATAGGTGGCGATACTCATCATGTTGCATGACGGTATCATTGGCTTCATATTTTTTCAAAAGCGTTGGGTAATAATATTTTGATTTGGGATCGTTAACGGCCTCGCATATTTTTTCCATGTTGGGTGTTTCCACTTTAACCTTTTTTTCTTTTGGGGCAGCTGAAAGAGATACGGTAAAGCACGAGACGAATAAAATCAGGCAAATATATATATATCGCATAATCAATATTTTCAGGTTATAGTTTGCAATTCTACAAAATTAGTGAAATTATTTTGTAGTAACCTCCCTCTTCAACAATTTAAATAAGCATTAACAATTTGTAATTTTATAATGGGTATAGTTTTAGAAGGGAAAAGGAGACGATGTTACTCAATTTATATATTGTCAAAAATGATGAGCTAAACGCATTAACTCCAGGTTTATAGCTGTAACCAAATTTGCTCAAGTTTTCTTTGCGTAATAACTAATCATAACTGAAGTTAGAGTTTTTTAGAAAAAATAATTAGCTTTGCCATCGTAGGATGTGAGTCCGTAACTTAAATTATTTTAAGTATAACTCTCGCTCTAAAAAGATTTTGCCTATGATATAAACCCTATATTGACGCTCAAGAAATAGCCACAGGCTATATGTCGTGGTTTCCCCATAGGATACCTTAATTCAATTTATTAACATTCGGAAAAGCGTCACTATTATCCGTCCCCATCAACTTCTAAATCAGCTCGTTTTTCAGTTATACGCTATAAGGCAATCGGGAAGACCGGTGAATTTCATGGAGAGATTCTAAATGGAAAGCCTAATGGCTTTGGAATCTTCATTTGCAAAGATGGACAATCTTGGATTGGCGATTTTAAAAAGGGAAAACCAATTGGAGTAGGGATGCTTTTGCTCAATGAGTCTCAATGGGTAATAAAGAAATACAAAACAAACGGAAAGTATAAGGAAATAAACTCTTCTAATGCTGTAGCGTAAAGAAAAGGAGAGGTGGCACAAATTAAAACTGAAGAGAGCGCGAGAAACAAACAAGAACTCAAGCAATATTTATCAGAAGTATCCTCGTTTGCCTCAACTGTCGCGCAGTCAAAGAATAACTCTAACCAAACAGTTAGAACTGGAGCCTCTCAATATCAATCACAGCAAAAATCATCCAAATCCAAGAGCAAGAGTAAGAGTACGGTCAAGGCAGAGACGAGCGATTGTGGTACGGCGTGGCGCTCTGATGCCAATGTTTACGACAATTATGATGACCAACTAGTAATGATGGAAACCTATCCTGAAAGATATGGTACAGCTTCACAGTATAAGGCACAGTATAAGGATATCCAAAAGAAGATGCGCTCTATTCGCCAAAAATGGGAAGCGAAAGGATGTAAGATTACAAAATCACCACGAGAGAGCAAAAGCGTCTAAATGGGACCTCTTTTGAACTTAACTACTACAACGCAATCTCAATTAAAGGTTGCGTTGTTTTTTCTTCAACTAAGTAAAAAAGAGAGACAGATTATTGTTATTTTACTTATTATATTCAGACTTGATAAACACCATTTGTCAAATTGAAAAATGTTATCACCAAATTATGAAATGATACTATTAAGTAGTATTTTTGTTAACGGAAATATTATTTGTGATATAATAAAATATCGCTCAATAACTCATTTCCACCCAAATCATTATATATATCAAGTATACGAAAAATTTAAATTCATGTATTTTTTCAATAAGTAAACAATGAATCGATTAATTCTAATATTATCTATTTTGCTTTGTGCTAATTTGTTTGCACAGCAAACTCGCATTAAGACAGTGCAAGAACAAACACAATCTTTAATATACGCAACTCCCATTGATAAGGTATTATTTGAGGATTTAGATTCTGTTTTGAATAAGATCAATTATGGAAGTGATGAGTTCATTGCAATAGGTGTAACAAATATTACGGACACTTTTAATATTATCTCAAATATATCCAAAATTGAAAATGTGTTTATCTATATTGACCAAAGAGGATTGTTTTACAATCAGTATTATACAAAATATGGCAAAAGGAAATATCTACTGCCTTCTCGATTAAAAAACATACTCTATACACCTACCAAAAAGAAAATTGAGATCAAACAATCATGCTTATTACATCATAAGAATCGAATGTTATTTAGTCGTATCAATGGACAACTTACAATATGCACCGACTCACTTTTGATGGAAAAAGCGATTGAACTTTATGAATAATATTATCGATAAAATACATAAGATAATTATGAAGAAAGTATTTGTATATTTATTTGTAATATTCACAAGTACTCAGTTCCTTTTGGGACAGGAGAAGAAAGGAATACCTATTTTATTTGAACTTGATACAGAAATAATCAATCAAATAAATAATTTAAAAGAAATCACTGATATTAGCGTTTCATTTGATACGACAGGAATTTATAAGTCGATAAAACTCTGTAAACATAGAGGATTACAGAAGTTTGAATTATGCTTATCAAAGTATGGGAATACCAAAAACTATGAATTTGGACAATTGAAAATATATAATAAAAAAGGTGAGATACAATTTGTAATTAATCAAGATTATAATGACAAATTGGACATCAAATACTTGACAATATTAGACAGCATTGAACATAATGTAAAATTCACGCAAAAAGACAATTTAAAATGGGATTATTTAGCTCCAATAGATTCGTTTAATCAATGTTATGTAAAAGAATTTCATAATGACAAAATTGATAGTCAAGGTTGGGCATTATTCCTAAAAGGAGATGATTTTTTTGTTGAATCCATTAAAGTAGGGAAATGGATATACTATAATGATGATGGTATAATTAAAGAAATAATAGACTACTCTAAGGAATAATGCATATTAAGTTTATACATCAAAGAACGAAGAGAAGTAAAACAAAAATTTGAAAACGAGAAAAACGAAGGATTATGAAAAAGTTTGTAATGTTATTTGTTGGAGTACTTTCTATATTAACCTTATCGGCACAAACTCTCGAAGATAATTTAGCTAAATTGTATAAGTTATATTATCCTGAGGTATTTGAATGGGCTGAGAATAGCGAGAATTATTTAGAGCATAAACCTTATTTTAGTATAAATAGTTTGTTAACTAAATATTCAGATACTGAAGGGTATGATATTGTTAAGTATTCCTCATCTGATAGTATAGATATTTATCGTGTAGCTTTTTTGGGTGTTGGAGATGGGAACTTTTCTATGGGTATTGATGATGGACTTGAATTTATTTTGATTAAAGAAAAAGACATCTATAAAGTATTTCATCATAGTTTGCCAGATCGTTATGACATAATAATGGAAATATTAGATATGTCAGGTAAATATCCTGATATAATAACTCCAAAAAAATTCCACGAAGTAGTGAAAGAGATTATTTATCCACCATATATGTTTGCTCCACAGCGAAAAGCAAGTCGAAAAGCTTCTATAGGGAATTTGGAACTATATTTTGAGGATAATAAAACCAAATTATTAAATGACACTATCAAGTAGGGACATTTGAAATTTCATTATAGGATGGCGGAGACTTCTTTGAAGGCGTAGGTGCGAGTGGTGTTTCGGTCGTCTTGGAGGGAGAGTAAGCCTGTGGGGG
>JAFXGB010000216.1 GCA_017520235.1 Muribaculaceae bacterium
AGAGAACATGGGAGTAGATACTACATCCAACGAGCCATATATTGGGGTTGGGGTTATATCAATAGTTTGTGGCTGATTTGCTACAACCTCTATCTGACGCGTTAGGGTGCGATGTTGCGCCATAGAGACCTCTATATAATAAATTCCTTCATCAAGTTGCTTAGTGAGGCTGCCTTTGCCCACCATTTCACCATTTATCTTTACTGTCGCTCCGGCATGTGTATTGATTGCTACTTGGGCAAATCGCGCTTTTAATGCAATATTCATTGGTAGCACACAACCATCGGTAATTGTAATCGTGTTTCTTGATATTGCATATCCGGGATAAGTAACACTCAATGTGTGTGATCCTGACGGTAGTTTTGTTATTTCGCAAGGTGAGGTAAAGGTGCGTCCATCAGTTTCAACTGTAATAGTGGCTCCTGAAGGATTTGTCGTTACTTTCACAGAACCAAATGCCGGACGCAATGCGACATCTTTAATCACTCGTGAACTATCAACCGTAACTACACCCACTTCATCATGATAAAGGGGTGTTTGCAATCGATAGCTATATGTGCCATAAAGCATCTTTTGTTGATAAGGTGTATTACCTACATAATTTTCCTTATTATCCTCGGTAATAAAAACCTTTGCTCCCGATGGCGTAGAAGTGAATATAAGAAATCCTGTGGAGCGCATTTGTGGCTTGGATTTGTCTTCACACAACATCAACTCATAAGTATTGTTGGATTGTACCGATTGAAATTCAGCTCTAACAGGGAGATAATTATCACTCGTAATATTAAGATAATCTGTTTCTTGCACTACATATACCCAATATTCACCACCTCGCTTGATGGCTTCCACTACAGGTCCATCAAAAGATGGATTGAGAGCTGTTGTGCCTACTTTAATCAGCGCACATGGATCGCCATTTGCATCTTTTACTTGCTCAATCGCTGCACTAATATCATCAACCAAATGGTTGAAATCACACATATAGAGCTTTTGTGCTGAAAGAGAGCAAATTGAGAAGATTGTAAATATAAGTGTAATTACCTTTTTCATCTTTTTTATAATCGACAAACAAAGATACGTTAAATTTTTATTACACAGCAATATCTCAACGGTATTTGTGTACTAAAATAATAGGGCAAGGTGATAGATGATGAAGGCCGCAATCCACGCCACAAGAGTGTTGTATAGAACGGAAAATGCCCCATATTTCCAACTACCCGACTCTTTCACTATTGCTGTTATTGAGGCTATACATGGGCAATAGAGCAACACAAATACCATGAAGCTCAATGCCGATGCTATTGTAAACTCATTAGTTCCGTCAACAACACCAAGTGTGGAAACAACAATCTCTTTAGCAGGTATGCCCGCAACTATTGCTACTGTTGCTCGCCAGTGAAATCCTAATGGTTGCATCACCGGATTAACAGCTTTACCCATCATTTCAAGGAATGAATCAGTTTCAGGGTTAATTTCAGGAGAAGAATTTGCGATTATTTCAGAGGGAGTATCTGCAACAGCATCATGGTGAGGGAAATAATTCAATGCCCACACTATTATACTTGCAAAGAGAATTATCCCCCCCATTTTACGAAGATATTGCGCTCCTTTATCCCACATGTGGCTCAAAGATGTCTTCATTGTTGGCATGCGATAAGGTGGTAACTCCATTACAAATGGTGTCTCATCCTCTTTAAAATAGAATCGTCGTAATATTCTAGCGGTTATAATTGCAACTAATACACCTAAAATGTACAAGCCAAAGAACACTATTGCCGCATATTCTCTAAAAAACGCTCCTGCAAGAAGCAGATATATGGGTAATCGTGCAGAACAGGACATAAACGGATTTATGAGCATCGTTATTATGCGACTGCTCTTACTCTCTATGGCTCGAGTTGCCAATATTGCAGGGACATTACAACCAAAACCCATAATCAACGGAATAAATGACTTGCCATGCAACCCTATTTTGTGCATCATGCGATCCATTATAAATGCTGCACGAGCCATATATCCGGAATCTTCCATGAAGGAAATAAAGAAATATAATATCAAGATATTAGGAAGGAAAACGATTACACCACCCACTCCACCGATTATGCCATCAGCTATTAAGGATTTTAATGGACCGTCGTCCATGATATTGCCAATCCATCCATCAAGCAATTTTACTCCGGCATCAATCCACTCCATGGGGTAAGCCCCCACTTGAAATGTCGCCCAAAAGATAAAAAACATTATCGCAAAAAAGATAGGAAAGCCAAATAATTTGCTTGTTACCAATGCATCAATTTGTCGAGTTGATTGTGCCACATCTTTTTCTTTTTCGGTCATTGTCTCAGCAAGCGCTCCGGCAATAAATCCATATTTTTCATTTGCGATAGCCGAAGTTATATCTTCTTCATACAATCGCTCTATTCGACGGACTTCTTTATTTCGTAACTCAATGAGTGTCTGATAATCTGACGACGTTTCTTTTAGTAATTGTTCCACCTCTCTATCTCGTTCAAGAAACTTGATAGCGAGGTATCGAGGAGAGAAATGAGCTTCAATTGATTTATCTTGTTTCAGAACATCTTTCAACACTCTTACTCCTGCTTCTATATCACTGCCAAGATTGACATGCACATGACGCACCGACTTGTCTCGTCCCTCATAGACCTCAATAATGCGATTAAACAATTCCTCTACACCCTCTCCTGTTCGAGAGATTGTAGGTACAACAGGTACCCCTATCATATTCCCAAGAGTATCATAGTCAAGTGTTGCACCGGTATTAAGCAACTCATCATACATATTGAGTGCAATCACCATACTGCGGTCCATGTCAATCAACTCTGTACTCAAATATAGATTTCGCTCA
>JAFXGB010000217.1 GCA_017520235.1 Muribaculaceae bacterium
TAAATCAGCTCGCTTTGACAAACTTTTTATAATGATAGGCCATGCGAAAAATGCCAATGCTAAAAATAGCACCGCGAATGCAATGAACATCCATATTACCAAGCCGGAATCGGGCGTGAATAATTCCATGAGCTAAATTGCTTTATTAGAGGAACAATGCCAATGCAGATACAATCACAGCAAAAAGTGCTACACCTTCAATAGGCGCTGCAATCACAATCATACTACTACGGATATCACCGGCTGCTTCTGGTTGACGCGCAATAGCTTCCATTGCTGAAGAACCAATTTTACCGATACCGAAACCTGCAGCGATTGCTGCGATGCCTGCACCTAAAGCTGCACCAAAAGATGCCAACGGTGTTGCTGCTAAAATCATTGATAACATAATCTTAAATTTTTAAAGTTAATATTTTATTTTATTTTTTTATTATTCTTGTTTATGTTCATCATGATGACCACTTTCTTGTGCCATTGATATGAACATTGTTGATAACATTGTAAATACATATGCTTGGATAAAACTAACCAACACATCAAGTACCAACATAAAAATTGAGAATAG
The DNA here is from genome assembly GCA_017520235.1 of Muribaculaceae bacterium. Taxonomy (GTDB): domain Bacteria; phylum Bacteroidota; class Bacteroidia; order Bacteroidales; family Muribaculaceae; genus RGIG4079. The sequence goes on from JAFXGB010000217.1 coordinate 566, forward strand.
TAATGAAATAACCGCTGTACCTCCGGCAGCAGCATAACCAAACGCTGCAAAGATGAAAATCAATCCTGTCAGTGTAATTACTATCATGTGACCACCCATCATATTTGCAAACAAACGGACACATAATACAAATGGTTTTGTAAGCATACCTACAAATTCAACTATAGGCATAATAGGCAATCCCCATTTCAGCCACCATGGCACACCGGGAGTATTAAATATATCTTTCCAATAATGTTTATTTCCACTCAAAGTAGTTATCAAGAAGGTAATTATAGCCAACACCGCTGTTACGCAAATATTTCCTGTTATATTCACTCCTCCCGGAAATAATGGTATAAGTCCCATTATATTACAAAAGAAAATAAAGAAAAACAACGTAAGTATGTATGGAAGATATTTCTTTGTTCTTTTCTCTCCCATTATAGGATATACAACTTGATCTTTTATAAACAAAACCAATATTTCAACCAACGATTGCAAGCCTTTTGGAGCCTTTCCGCTATTCTTTTTACAACTTTTGCACACCAACATAAATATCACCAACAATAATGCAGTTGCAATCATAATACCTGCAGCAGTCTTTGTTATACTCAAATCAATGGGTGAAATTTCATTTCCTTCGGCATCCAATAGAACATTATCCTGCTCATCTACACACACTATGTGCTCTTTCTTGGTTCCACCACCTACTATCTTATAACCTTTATAGCTACTTTCGCCATGATGGAACTTGCTACTCATAAACACATCAAAGTTTCCATCGTGGATAAGTATTACCGGCAATGGTATACACACGTGATGTTCATCAACCGAAAAAAGATGCCACGAATAACTATCGGTTATATGTCCTATTATCAAATTTCCTGCGTCAATTTTACCTTTATCGTCCGACGCAAAAGTTTTTGCAGTGCAACTTAGCAGTACAAAAAGTATCATTAAAGCCCTAAATCGTTTCATTTCTAAGA
>JAFXGB010000218.1 GCA_017520235.1 Muribaculaceae bacterium
ACCTTACTTTGTGGCTTGGACTACTACTCCTTGGACTTTGCCTTCAAACACTGCATTGTGTGTTGGTCCAAAGATTGAATATGTGTGTGTGCAAACCTACAATCCTTATAATGGCGAGAAAATCAGCATCGTGATGGCTAAAGACTTGGTTAAGTCTTACCTCAAAGCCGAAGGTGCAGAACTCCCAATGGAAGAATACAAACAAGGTGACAAGGTAGTGCCTTATCGCATCGTTGCCAACTATATGGGTAGCGACCTTGTGGGTATGCAATATAAACAATTAATGCCATGGGTAAAACCTCTTGAAAAAGTTGATGCTAATGCAGCTCCTTTCGTTAAGGAATATGCCGAAGCAAATCCTGACAAATGTTTTGCCGTAGGTAACGATAAATTCGTTGAACTTGAAGAAAAAGCATTCCGCGTAATTCCCGGTGATTATGTAACTACCGAAGATGGTACAGGTATCGTTCACATCGCACCTACATTTGGTGCCGACGACGCCAAGGTGGCTAAAGCTGCTGAAATCCCTTCTTTGTTTATGATCAACAAGAAAGGGGAGACCCGTCCAATGGTTGACCTCACCGGTAAATATTACACTCTCGATGAATGTGCTCAAGAATTTATCGACACATGTGTGAGCATTGATGCATATTCAAATCACGCAGGCGATTATGTGAAGAATGCTTATGATCCTCAATATAACCCCGGAGGTAAATTCGACGAGAAAGCCGCTCAAAAAGCCGAAGACCTCAACGTGGTTATCTGTATGGAAATGAAGCAAGAGGGTGTAGCTTTCAAGATTGAAAAGCATGTACACAACTATCCTCACTGCTGGCGAACCGACAAACCTGTGCTTTATTATCCTCTCGATAGCTGGTTTATCAAAACAACTGCCGCTCGCGAGAGAATGATGGAACTCAACGAAACCATCAAATGGAAACCACAATCAACCGGTACCGGTCGTTTCGGCAAATGGCTTGAAAATCTTCAAGATTGGAACTTGTCACGTAGCCGTTATTGGGGTACTCCACTCCCCATTTGGCGCACGGAAGATGGCACAGAGGAATTGTGTATCGACAGTGTAGAAACTCTTTACAACGAAATAGAAAAAGCGGTAGCTGCCGGCATTATGACAGCAAATCCATATAAAGAAAAAGGATTTGTTCCCGGTGACTATAGTAAAGAAAATTACGAAAAGATTGACCTTCACCGCCCATACGTAGATGATATCGTATTGGTATCGGCATCGGGTAAAGCGATGTATCGCGAACTCGACTTGATTGATGTGTGGTTTGACTCAGGCTCAATGCCTTATGCTCAAATCCACTATCCATTTGAAAACAAAGAAGGTCTTGATTCGGGTGAACTTTATCCATCAGATTTCATCGCAGAAGGTGTTGACCAAACTCGTGGTTGGTTCTTCACACTTCATGCAATTGCCACAATGGTATTTGACTCGGTAGCGTATAAAGCCGTCATCTCAAATGGCCTTGTACTCGATAAAGATGGTAACAAGATGTCAAAACGTCTTGGCAATGCAGTCAACCCATTTGAAACTATTGAAAAATATGGTTCTGACCCTGTACGCTGGTATATGATTTCAAACTCATCACCATGGGACAACTTGAAATTTGACCCGGTAGGAGTGCAAGAAGTGAGCCGCAAATTGTTTGCAACATTA
>JAFXGB010000219.1 GCA_017520235.1 Muribaculaceae bacterium
AAAGGAATTGATAAATCGCATTCAGCAAAACAAGATAGACATCGAGCAACTTAATTTTGATGCTGAGCGTGCTGAGCGCGAGGGCGACTATGCTCGTGTTGCTGAAATATGTTATTCTAAGATTCAAGAAAAAGTAAAAGAAAATGAGTCTATTCAGCAGCAACTCAAATCAATGCAAGGAGAAGATGCTTTGATAAAAGAGGAGGTTGATGCTGAAGATATTGCCGATGTCGTTTCTCGTTGGACCGGTATTCCTGTTAATAAGATGGTACAAAGTGAGAAAGAAAAATTACTCCACCTTGAAGATGAATTGCACAAACGTGTGATTGGGCAAGATGATGCCATTTGCGCAATTGCCGATGCGGTACGTCGTAGTCGGGCAGGACTTAATGATCCGCGCCGACCCATAGGCTCGTTTATATTTTTAGGAACTACCGGCGTAGGTAAAACGGAGTTAGCCAAGGCACTTGCTGAATATCTGTTTGATGATGAAAATATGATGACACGCATTGATATGAGTGAATATCAAGAGAAACACACTGTTTCTCGTCTTGTTGGTGCACCTCCGGGATATGTTGGATATGACGAAGGCGGTCAATTAACTGAGTCAGTGCGTCGCAAACCCTATCAGGTTGTGCTATTTGATGAAATAGAAAAGGCTCATCCCGATGTATTCAATGTGCTATTGCAGGTACTTGATGATGGGCGATTAACTGATAATAAAGGACGTTTGGTTAATTTCAAAAACACCATCATTATTATGACATCCAATATGGGCTCTCATTTGATTAGAGAGAACTTTGCCACAATGACTAAAGATAATCGCTATGAGGTTATTGAACGAACAAAGAGCGATGTTTTGGAAATGATGAAACAGACAATACGCCCTGAGTTTTTGAATCGTATTGATGAAATCATAATGTTTACTCCGTTAAACGAACATGAAATCGAACAGATAGTTACATTACAGATAAACGGAATTAAACGCATGCTTTTATCAAATGGAGTAACACTTGAGGTTACAGATAAGGCATTGCATTATTTGGCAGAGGAGGGATATGATCCTGAATTTGGTGCTCGACCTGTTAAACGAGTGATACATCGCATGATACTTAATCAATTATCAAAAGATATTCTTGCACAAAAAATAGATCGCAGTAAGCCAATTATAATAGATTATAATCAAGACTCATTGACATTTAACAATTAATGTGTATAAACTTAATGATCGAGTGGAGATGTGTTATCGTATCTCCACTTTTATTTTGATTATTTAAACCAATAAATAAAACCTCTAATCTTTTTATTTGTTTTGTATATACTAACTTAAAAAAACACACTGTTATGAAAAAGGTATTTTATTTATTATTGTTTTTGCCATTATTTATGGTATCGTGTGATGACAATGACGACGATTTTCCTAAAGTAAAAATGTCAGTGGAAATTTCAGGAGCTAAGGTTGTTGATCGAACAATTTATGTTGTTCAAGGTGATACATTGTCAATTGATAGTATCGGGGTTGTAGCTGTTGATCATAATAGAGAAGTCGTAATAGCAGCTACAAGCTATTATTGGGATCGAATGTATGTTGGTACTGTAGCTTTGTCCCCATTTGAGTTCTCGATAGATTCCGGTTTATTAATGACTGGGCGACATCTATTACAAATGCGCAGTACTTTATTAGCTGTTGATTATTCTCCTGTTGTTGCGATACTCACTTACCCTGTTAGGATAGTGGACGATGAAGCGGATATTCCAGATGGGGATATAGAGACGACATTGATTATAACTCCCGATATAGATGATTAAATGCAAAAATAACGATGTCAATAATTGACATCGTTATTTTTTTTCTATTTTAATAAGAGGATTATCCGTATATGATTTTACCATTTTCATCCATATATTCTTCAAGCCCTTTCTCATAAGCATTCATTGCGCGAAGACTCATCCCCATGCTTGAGAATCCACCATCGTGGTAGAGATTTTGCATAGTAACTTTCTTTGTGAGGTCAGAGAACATTACGATGCAATAGTCGGCACATTCGTCAGCCGAAGCATTCCCAAGAGGAGACATGCGGTTGGCAAAGTCAAACAATTTGTCCATACCTTTAACACCTGAACCCGCGGTTGTCATTGTGGGCGATTGAGAAATTGTGTTTACGCGCACATGGTGCTCGCGGCCATATATGTAACCGAAACTGCGTGCAATTGATTCAAGCAGTGCTTTAGCATCTGCCATATCATTGTAGCCAAAGAATGTGCGTTGTGCTGCTACATAACTAAGAGCAACTATAGAACCATATTCTGCAATAGCATCAAGTTTTTTGGCTACTTGTATCATTTTGTGGAATGATATAGCCGAAATGTCAAGTGTTTTGCCCAACATATCATAATCGAGGTCGTCATATACACGTTTTTTACGCACGTTGGGCGACATGCCGATAGAGTGTAATACAAAGTCTATTTTACCACCAAGTATTTCCATCGATTTTTTGAATACCATTTCAAGGTCTTCAACACTTGTTGCATCGGCAGGGATAATCTCTGCACCAAGTTTTTCGCCAAGAGCGTTTACTTCACCCATGCGTACTGCTATAGGAGTGTTGCTTAATGTGATAGTCGCACCTTCTTCAACTGCTTTTTCTGCAACTTTCCATGCGATACTCATGTCGTTGAGTGCGCCGAAGATGATACCTCGCTTTCCTTTTAATAAATTGTAACTCATAAAATTTTAGTTTTATGTATTAATATCGGCGCAAAAGTACAAAAAATCGGTCAAATTGACAAGTTTGTTTGTGCTGCACAATTCACAATCTAATTTAGGTATTTATGCAAATATACTATTTTTCATATGAAAATAGTTTTAATAATTATTTATTTCTTATCTTCGCACTATGTTAACCTATAATGAAATTAACCCTTAAATAAAAACTGATGAAAAGAAAAATTTTATCGTTAGCTTTGGTCGCTGTATCTATAGTGTCAATGTTTGCTGAAAATCCAAAGCGCGAATTTCGTGGTGCTTGGATGCACACTATTAATCAAAGGCAGTATTCAAAACAAACAACAGAAGAAAACAAAGCTTATCTCATTGATCAATTGGATAAATTGCAAGCAGCAGGATGTAATGCTGTAATATGGCAGGTGCGTCCATCGGCTGATGCTCTCTATGTTTCTAACTATGAGCCATGGAGCCGATTCCTTTCAGGAAAAGCCGGTGTTGCACCAATTCCAATGTGGGATCCATTGCAATTTATGATTGATGAATGTCATTCTCGTGGCATGGAACTGCATGCATGGTTAAATCCTTATCGTGTAACAACATCAGAAAAAGAGGAGCTCCCATTTAATCATATCTTTTATCAACACCCCGAGCGATTTGTGCGTTATGGCTCACAATTATATTTTGATCCGGGTTGGCCCGAAAACATTGAGTTTATCTCTAAGGTAGTAAATGATATTGTTTCTCGCTATGATGTAGATGCAATTCACATGGACGATTATTTCTATCCTTATCCGATCACCGGAGTTGATTTTCCCGATGATAAATCTTATGCTGCATACGGTAATGGTATGGATCGTGGTGATTGGCGTCGTCAAAATTGCGATAAACTCATTGAAACACTTCATAAAACTATTGTTGAAGCAAAACCTTGGGTGCGTCTTGGTATCAGTCCATTTGGTATTTGGCGCAATAAGAAATCTGATTCTCGAGGTAGTGATACAAATGGACTTCAAAACTATGATGCTCTTTTTGCCGACGTGTTATTATGGACCGAAAAAGGCTGGGTTGACTATATGATGCCACAACTTTATTGGGAACGTGAGCACAAGTTAGCTTCTCATGATATATTAAATAAATGGTGGGCAGAGAACAACAATAATCGTCACATGTATATCGGTCAATCGGTAAATCGCACAATGGATCGTATTGACCTTGAACCATCTACCGATGCAACTCAATTACGTTCTAAAATCGAAATGTCGCGTGCATTCCCCGGTGGAATTCATGGCAACTGCTGGTGGCCAGGTTATTCTGTAACTAGCAACTATAAAGGTGTTGCTGACTCTCTTGCTGCATATCATCAATCAACAATAGCTATTGTTCCATCATATCCTTGGATTTCAACTGAAATCCCTGCTATAGTAGAGGTTAAAGCTAATAAAGAAGGAAAATTAACATGGAAAGCTCCTGTTTTAGAAAACAAAGCTACCGATGTTGTTAGATATGTTGTATATCGCTTTGCCGACAAAAAATCAATTAACCTTGAAGATGCTTCAGCTATAGTTGTTGTAACTCCGGCTAATGAATTTGATACAAAAGAAAAAGGAGTATATGTGGTTACGGCTCTTGACCGTGTTAACAATGAGTCTCCGGCATCAAAACCCATTGAAATTAAGTAGTAAAATATTTGACCGTTGAGAGGGGTGTGGAATTTTATTCTACACCCTTTTTTTTAAATAAATAGAAGTTCTGAAAACAAATTTTGTAAAAAACATTATCTTTGCCATAAAGATGAGGTTACAATGGTTGAATATACTCAAATCATATTGGCGATAAACTTTGCTTGCATCACGATTTTAATCTTGCTCGCAGGAATTTTATTGTTTGCAACTCGTTTCAAGGGGGAGAATGGATATGCTGCATTAGTAATCGTTGTCCCTAACGTTCCGGTATATCTTTACAATATGAGCCGCATGCTTGGATGGCATGATTTTTCGCTTATTATGTTTCCCATCAGCTGTTCGGTAAATACGATGCTGTTGCCATTATTATGGTTGTTTACATTAAAAAATTTCAAACCCGGTTTTAAATTCAATTATTGGCAGTTGTTACATTTTTTGCCGACTTTGGGATGCTGGTTGCTATGTATGTCGATGTCATGGCAAGAACGCATTGATACAATTATTTATGAAATGCAGGGTGATGATACATGGATAGGGGATATTAATACCACTATTATATTAGTGCAACTTATAACCTATTTTCCGGCGATATTCCGTTATTTATATAAACGTAGAAAGCAAATTATGGAAACATCTTCCAATGCTGAATGGATGCAGAAAGAATGGATTTGTGTGTTGATGATATTATTTGCCTCGTTGTTTGTTATTGTAATGGTGTGTTATATCATTTGGCCTCGCACTGATGCTTGGCTCATACAGATATTGAATGTGATAGCGATGACATATTTGGTCTACAATTCGTTGAAGCATCCTGTGCTTATAACAAATCAGGAGTTTGTATCAGTTGAGCCTATTGCGGAAAATAATTCTATTCAGAGTTTAACAGTAGAGCAGATGCGAGAGATATGTGATAGAGCATCAGAACATCTGCAAAACACAAAAGCATATTTGCAACCCGATATTTCAATCGCTTTTTTTGCCAAGGAGATAAATATTTCTCAGCGCAATCTTTCTCGTGCCATCAATAATTATTTGAATTGTAATTTTTTTGAATTCATAAACAAGATGAGGGTTGAGGAGGCAAAGCGTCAGTTGTTGAATCTTGATGCGTCGGGGTATAATATCGATAGCATCTTTGCCGAGTGTGGCTTTAGGTCTCGTTCTACCTTTTTTCTCGTTTTTAAAAAAATTACTGGTAAAACACCGGCGACATGGCTATCAGATGTAAAATCTGAGTCTTGATTTCGTTTTTTTGTACTGATTTCAGGCAAAAAACAAAATTTATCATGTTTTTGAACATATATTTGCAAAAAAAATATTAGCAACAGCCAAAAAATGTAGCAAAAACTTTCAAGGTCTGAAATATTTAACTATATTTGTAAAGATGCCATAGAAGTTGGCTATTTTAGACATATAGGAAGTGTTCAGCTTCATTCTCTGAAAGCGAATCTGGTAAATTCAAAAAAAAGGACGAGAATAAGCGCTACTCTTCACGCAGATTGTTATATGTATACACTCCGAGAGGATTGTCTCATAACAAAAAAAGCGTGTGGCTGTTGCTTATTTTAGTCCGAAGGTTTACCAGAACCTGCTTTCAAAAAATAAGTTGACGGTTTCACGCTTTCCTGATTTTTAACTGTCGCATAGGAGCCGGGCGATAAAAAATAATCACAACATGCTCCGTTTCGATCTCAATTAAAATTGATTTTGCAGAGTAATAAGTCCAAACTGATGTTTTTGGGACTTATTGACAACTATGTTATTATGTGAAATTAAATTTTTATCGAGATTTTTGCGTAAAACAAAATTGAGCCATTTGAAAAATTATTAACCATTAAACAGATACTATTATGAAAAAGTTTTTAATGTTGTTGTCTATGCTTCTCGTTGTGGGAGCAACAGTAGATGTAAATGCCCAAGGTTGGTTGAAAAAACTTGGTAAAACGGCTGAGAAAGCAGCAAAAAATGCAGTGGAACGCAGTGTTGAACGTAATGTCGATCGCAAGACTGAAAAAGCAGTCGATAATGTGTTTGATGGTAATGTAAACACAGGTAGCAAGAAAAATAAGAACAATAGTAATGACCAAGAGGAATATGCCGAAGAGGAATATACTCATTCTTCATCTAAATCAAGTAGCAAAAAACAAACTCCTAAATCACTTGAAGCAACCTATGCAAAGAGTGATTTCGTTCCCGGTGATGAGATTATTTTCGAGGACTTGCTTGTAGGCGAACAATTGGGCGAGTTCCCAAGTCGTTGGGACCTTGAACGTGGTGTTGCTGAAATCGCAAGAGTAAATGGTGAAACGGTAATTGCGATGGCCGGCAACGACAGTTGGATAAAACCTTTGATGACAGATTTTTCCACGGATTATCTCGGCGATGTGTTTACTGTTGAATACGATATGCTCTATAATAACAGCGAGAAAACTGGTTCACCAGCCATTGAGATTGATTTCATGGCTCCAGAGCAAGAACGTGATAATGAAATATATACGTTGAGGTATAATATGAGTTGGGATAAGCAAGATGTTGATGTGGATTACGTAAAAAATGGCTCAACAAGTAATACGGATAAGAAAGGCTCTGCAAATTCAGGTGATCAATTGGTATTAAACGATGGACAATGGCATCACTATGCTATCTCGTTTAACAAACGTGCGTTAAAGGTATATATTGATGGTGTTCGTGTGATTAACATTCCTAATGCAAAGGCCGGTGCAGGTTGGATAACATTTTGGAGTGGCCATCATCAACCTGAAAACTATACTTACCTTAAAAATGTGCGCATCGCAAAAGGGGCCGTACCATTGTATGACCGTATGATGACTGACGGAAAGATTATTACATACGGTATCACATTTGATGTAGGTAAATCGACAATTAAACCCGAATCAATGGGTGAAATCAACCGCATCGTTCAGTTGATGACCGAAAATCCCGACTTGAAGTTCTCGGTAGAAGGTCACACCGACTCTACGGGTAATGCCGCCAGCAACCAGACCCTCAGCGAGCAGCGTTCGCAGGCTATCGTCGCCAAGTTGGTGGAACTCG
>JAFXGB010000220.1 GCA_017520235.1 Muribaculaceae bacterium
GAATCTTCCGTATATTATAGAGGAATATTACCGTGCTTCTTAGCAGGGTTAGTAACTTTCTTAGTTGCAAGTTGTTGAAGAGCGCGAATCACACGGAAACGAGTGTTGCGTGGTTCAATAACATCATCAATGTAACCATATTTAGCTGCATTGTAAGGATTGCAGAACAATTTGTTGTATTCTTGTTCTTTTTCTGCAAGTACTTGAGCAGGGTTTTCTGCTTCTTTAGCTTCGCGAGCGTAAAGTACTTCAACAGCACCGGCACCTCCCATAACAGCAATTTCAGCAGTTGGCCATGCGTAGTTCATATCGCCACGAAGTTGTTTACAACTCATTACGATGTGACTACCGCCATAGCTCTTGCGTAGAGTAACTGTTACTTTAGGAACAGTAGCTTCTCCATAAGCATAAAGCAATTTAGCACCATGGAGAATTACACCATTGTATTCTTGACCTGTACCGGGAAGGAAGCCAGGAACGTCAACAAGTGTTACCAATGGAATATTGAAAGCATCACAGAAACGCACGAAACGTGCACCCTTGCGAGAAGCATTGCTATCAAGCACACCAGCGAGGAATTTTGGTTGGTTAGCAACAATACCCACAGCTTGACCATTGAAACGAGCAAAACCTACGATAAGGTTCTTAGCATAGTCGCGTTGTACTTCAAGAAATTCGCCATTGTCAACGATAGCTCCGATTACTTCATACATATCATATGGTTTGTTTGCCGAATCAGGAACGATTTCGTTAAGAGCATCTTCAAGACGATCAATTGGGTCTGTACATGGAACCATTGGAGGTTCTTCCAAGTTATTTTGAGGGATGAAGCTAAATAGCTTACGGATAATCTTAATTGCATCTTCGCCATCTTCAGCAGCAAAGTGAGCAACCCCACTCTTTGTTGAGTGAACTTCAGCTCCACCAAGAGCATCTTGTGTTACATCTTCACCTGTTACAGTTTTCACTACTTTTGGACCTGTTAGGAACATGTAAGAAATCCCTTTAGCCATAATAGTAAAGTCTGTCAATGCAGGAGAATACACTGCACCACCGGCACATGGACCAAGGATACCAGAAATTTGAGGGATCACACCTGATGCCATAATGTTACGTTGGAAAATTTCAGCATAACCGGCAAGAGCGTTAATACCTTCTTGAATACGAGCACCACCTGAGTCATTAAGACCGATTACAGGAGCACCCATCTTCATTGCCATATCCATTACTTTACAAATCTTCAATGCCATTGTTTCTGACAATGATCCACCAAATACTGTAAAATCTTGAGCAAATACATAAACAAGGCGACCTTCAATTGTACCATAACCTGTTACAACGCCGTCTCCTAGATAACTTTTCTTTTCTTGACCGAAATTTGTACAACGATGTTTTACAAACATATCAAGTTCTTCAAAAGAACCTTCATCAAGCAATTGAGCAATGCGCTCACGTGCTGTATATTTGCCTCTTTCGTGTTGTTTTTGGATAGCTTTTTCACCGCCACCAAGACGAGCTTCATTGCGCAAAGCGATAAGCTCTTGTACTTTTGCAAGTTGATTACTCATTATTATAAATTTGAATGATTACTTATTTGGATCTTCACAGAGTTCGACAAGTGCTCCACATGTTGATTTTGGATGCAAGAACGCAATATTTAAACCTTCAGCGCCTTTGCGAGGAGCTTTATCTATTAATGCGCATCCTTTTTCTTCTGCTTCAGCAAGAGCATTCGCAACGCCATCTTCCATTGCAAAAGCAAAGTGTTGGATACCACCGCGTCCACCATTTTTTGCAATAAATTTAGAGATTGCGCTATCTTCGCTTGTTCCTTCAAGAAGTTCTATTTTTGTTTGACCAACCTTAAAAAATGCTGTACGCACTTTTTGGTCAGCAACTTCTTCAATAGCAAAACATTTAAGGCCTAACACGTTTTCATAAAAAGGTATAGCTTCGTCCAAACTTGGAACTGCGATACCAATGTGTTCAATGTGAGAAATTTTCATAATGAATAATTTATTGAATTTGATAATATCTTTTTATAACTCACGAAAAGGCGAAAAGGCACAATACCCCCTTTCCCTCTTCTTCGTTGCAAATTTAAAAAATATATTTCTAATAACCTTGAAATATACCTTATTTTATATTGGTAGAATTAAAGTACTACAAATCTATCAATTTACACAGATTAATAAATTTGACTAATCCTCAAATATGACAAAGTGTCATATATGATGTCAGCACAACACACAGCCTAACGCACTATATGTCAATAAATTACAAAACACCCAACCTTTTTGGCACAAGATTTGTTTTTATATAGGCAGTTGGGCAAACAAGCCCAACCAATAAAACTGAAAAATAAATTAATAACTATAAAACTCAATTATTATGGGAAAAATCATTGGTATTGACTTAGGAACAACCAACTCATGTGTTGCTGTACTCGAAGGTAATGACCCCGTTGTTATCCCTAACAGCGAAGGCCGTAACACAACTCCTTCAATCGTTGCATTTGTTGATGGTGGTGAACGCAAAGTGGGTGACCCCGCAAAACGTCAAGCAATTACTAACCCTAAACGCACTATCTATTCGATCAAGCGTTTCATGGGTGAAACATACGATCAAGTAGCTAAAGA
>JAFXGB010000021.1 GCA_017520235.1 Muribaculaceae bacterium
GTAAAAAACTATAAGACAAGTCTTATTTGTCAAATTAAATTTGTAAGTTTGCAAATAAAATGCGGTAATGTTGCCGTAATGTAACAAAAGAACTCTTGTGAAGAAAATTTTCGTGTGTATAATGGCTTTTTTTAAAAAGCATCCAATCATAGCAAATCTCTTGTATATTGTAATTACAGGAATAATAATTTTATGGGCAACAATGATTTGGCTTGGTTGGTGGACCGGTCATGGTGAGTATAGAGAAGTTCCTGATGTAAAGGGTCTGTCATATGAACAAGCTTTAGATGAGCTTGCTGAAGCCGATTTATTGGCTGTATTATCTGACTCAATATTCAATAATGCAGCGAAACCCGGTATTGTTATGGAGCAAATGCCCAAGAGTAATTCATCTGTAAAACCCGGTAGAGCTGTCTATTTGACAATAAACGCTTATTCCCAACGCATCGTAACAGTCCCTAATTTGACTGATATGTCATTACGTCAAGCACAATCAATTATTGAGGGCTTGGGAATAAAGACAATACGTGTTGTTGAGGTGCCATCAGAATATAAGGATTTAGTGCTCAATGTTAAGTATAATGGATTACCTATAAGTGGAGGTACTCGCATTCCGGTGTCGGCAGCATTGACAATTGAAGTAGGAGAAGGTTATTCAGAAGCAGATAGTATTAATGGCGATATAGATAATCAGGATATCGTAATTACTGATATAGAATAATTCAGGGAAATGGCAGAACACGATTGCAGTAATGAAGATTTGAATATCGAAGATGATGATGTTCGTTTGATTGAAGCTGAAGATGGCTGTGAAATGTATGAACATTTCCGATTTGAAGCCGATAAAGGTCAAACATTACTTCGAGTTGATAAATTTCTTGTTGCAAGAATCGAAAAATCATCACGTAATCGAATACAACAAGCAGCAGAGGCAGGTTGCATATTGGTTAATGGCAAAGCTGTAAAATCTAATTACAGGGTGAAGCCATTTGATGTAGTGAGTATTGTGATGGATCGGCCTCGCTATGAACTTGAAATTATAGCTGAGGATATCCCTCTTGATATAGTATATGAGGATAAGCATCTGCTGGTGGTAAATAAACCGGCCGGATTGGTTGTCCATCCGGGACATGGTAATTATCATGGAACACTTGTAAATGCCCTCGCTTTTCATTTTAGAGATAATCCTGATTATGATGTCAACGATCCTCGTTTAGGCCTTGTGCATCGTATTGATAAAGATACATCAGGATTGCTCGTTGTAGCAAAGACTCCTGATGCTAAAACTGCATTAGGAAAACAATTTTTTAACAAAACGACAAAACGAGAATATGTCGCGGTGGTTTGGGGTGTACCATCTCCGGCTATAGGACGCATTGAAGGAAACATAGGCCGTAGTTTAAAGGATAGATTGCAAATGGCAGTATTTCCTGATGGAGATTATGGTAAACATGCTGTAACTCACTATGAGGTAATAGAACAATTTGGATATGTTTCAGTTGTTAAGTGTCGATTGGAAACAGGACGCACTCATCAAATACGTGTACATATGAAACATATAGGACATCCTCTTTTGAATGATGCACGATATGGTGGTGATGAAATTTTGCGAGGAAC
>JAFXGB010000221.1 GCA_017520235.1 Muribaculaceae bacterium
ATTCATTATGCGTGGAACATGCAAAGTTAAAAGCTATTGAAATCTACGCTCCATATCAAAAATAAATTTAAGTTTTAAGATGATAAACTTATAATAGCTAAAATTAACATTTAGATTTCACATTTTAGCTGTTCAAATATATAATTTTGCGTATAGAATTCCATTTATGGATAAGATATAAGCAAAATAGAAAAATAAACCTAAATAAAATTTCATTTATTATGAGTGAAACAATAAATATTCGAGAGCTTAATGAACTCGTAGCGAGCAAAAGTGATTTTATTAATTTAGTAACAAAAGGGATGGATCAAACAATTGTTGGTCAGAAACATTTGGTAGACTCGTTATTAATCGCCCTTTTATCTAATGGTCATGTATTGCTTGAAGGTGTTCCTGGCTTGGCAAAAACATTAGCAATAAAAACGTTATCACAAATTGTCGATGCAAAATATAGCCGTATACAGTTTACTCCTGACTTGCTGCCCGCCGATGTAATTGGGACAATGGTATATAGTGCTCAAAAAGAACAATTTCAAGTGAAACGCGGTCCCGTTTTTGCAAATTTTGTTTTAGCAGATGAAATAAACCGTGCCCCAGCAAAGGTACAAAGTGCATTACTTGAGGCCATGCAAGAGCGACAAGTAACAATTGGAAGTAAGACATTCCCTCTTGACGATCCATTCCTTGTAATGGCAACACAAAACCCTATTGAACAAGAAGGGACATATCCCCTGCCAGAAGCTCAAGTTGACCGTTTCTTACTCAAGGTAATTATCGGATACCCGACAAAAGAAGAAGAGAAAGTAATTATTCGCCAAAATATTTCTCGTGAGCAAAAAGAGATTAAAGCGCTTTTAAAGCCTGAAGAAATTATTGAAGCTCAAAAAATAGTTGAGCAAATCTATCTTGACGAAAAGATTGAACGATATATCGTTGACATAGTATTTGCGACACGTTTCCCCAATGAATACAATTTGAACGATCTATCAAGCATCATTTCATTTGGAGGTTCCCCACGTGCATCAATAAGTTTGGCAAAAGCATCTCGCGCTTATGCATTCCTTCGTGGTCGTGGATATGTTATCCCTGAAGATGTAAGAGCTGTGTGCCACGATGTACTTCGTCACCGCATAGGATTAACCTATGAAGCAGAAGCAAATAATATTACTGCGGATGAAATCATCTCTGAAATACTTGATAAAGTAGAAGTGCCCTAATTAATATTTAATCTATTGCCATTATTTATTAATTTGAAACAATTAAACTATGGATGCTAATGAACTTCTAAAAAAAGTTCGCAAAATAGAGATTAAGACACGAGGCCTATCTCAAAATATATTTGCAGGAGAATATCATTCGGCATTTAAAGGGCGTGGTATGACATTTGCAGAAGTGCGTGAATACCAATATGGAGATGATATTCGAGACATTGATTGGAATGTTACTGCACGCCAAAATCACCCATATGTAAAAGTTTATGAAGAAGAACGTGAGTTAACAGTAATGTTGCTTATTGATGTCTCAGGTAGTCGAAATTTTGGTGCTGTAGGAGTTGAAAAGCGAGAGATGATGGCAGAGATTGCGGCCACACTTGCATTCTCGGCAATTCAAAATAATGACAAAATCGGTGTCATGTTTTTTTCTAATAAGATAGAGAAATTCATACCACCGAAGAAAGGGCGTAAACACATTTTGTTTATAATTCGCGAATTATTGGATTTTCAACCCGAGAATACCGGCACTGACATTTCTAAAGCATTACAGTACTTAACTGATGCAATAAAAAAGAGATGCACTACATTTTTGATTTCTGATTACATTGATGACAATAACTACCAAAAAGCATTGTCTATAGCGAATAACAAACATGACGTTACTGCAATTCAGGTATACGACAAACGTGATGCTCAATTGCCAAATGTCGGACTTTTAAAAATAAAAGATTTAGAAACGGGTAAAGAGCAATGGCTCAACACTTCATCATCCCGAGTAAGACAGGCTCATAATAAATGGTGGTATGAACGTCAACAGCAAACGACAGAAATTATGCATCGTTGCCGAGTTGATTTGGCATCAGTAGCAACTGATGAAGACTATATTAAGGCGCTTATGGGACTATTCCAAAAACGAGGTGTTAGATAAATATAATAAGATTCATAATGAGAAAAATATATAATATCATTTATAGGTCGATTTTTGTGATGATGCTATGTTTTATGCCGTATACAATATTGGCAAATACAGCAATAAAAGCATCTCTTGATTCTGCCTACATCATTATGGGAAAACAAACAACATTGCATATTGAAATCATTGAAGATATTTCAAGTAATGGGATTTTACCAATAAATGATGAAAGAATTGATACAATAATTAAACCAATTGAGATTATAAGTCGTGGGATATCTGATACTATTGATTTGCAAAACAATCGCCGTCAAATCAATCAAGATATTATCATTCAGTCATTTGACTCTGGTTTATACGCAATTCCTCCGATATTATATATTACTAATAATGATAGTTTCAAATCAAACGAGTTAGCACTAAAAGTAATACCAGTGCCTGTTGACTCCATGGCAACTATTAACGGACAAGCAGGAGTAATATATCCTAATACAAAATGGTATGATTATTTACCTGATTTTATTACCGATAACTGGGGCTGGATACTATTAGCAATTATAATCATTTCAGGAGCTATTGTTTACTGTCTAACACGCAAAAAGGAGGTCTCAATTCCACTTATCCCACGTAAGAAACCTATTCCTCCGCATGAACTTGC
>JAFXGB010000222.1 GCA_017520235.1 Muribaculaceae bacterium
GTATATTTTGAAATATCAATTCACAATTCCGCATAATGCATTATGAATTATGCATTACGCATTGTAAGTGCCTATGTGGCGTTGTTTCTTTTCTTCGAAGATTTCTTCGATGGCAAAGAATATTCCGCTTTCTTCTACGTCGCCAAATTCGTCGTTTATGGCAGTGCCAAACATTTTCATTGTAGGCGATAGGCTCATATAGGCATTTACCAATGGAGGGATATTGAACCCATAATCGCGAATGGATTTATTTAAAATCTTATAATCCTCTTTAAAGCAAGTCCCAATAAAAAGTTTTCCCATCTCTGCCTCATCAATATTTGTATTCAATGGGGTTATGGGGGTTACTAAATTTTCTTTATCGGGGAAATGTTTTGAAAGGAAATACAATATCATGTTTCTACACTCTACTGAGTAACTTGGATACATTGTAACCTTTCCAAACAGATATTTTATCTCTGGATAAACGACAGTCAACGCGCCAAGACCATCCCAAAGATTATCCAATGCGTATAATGCTTTGGCTCCGGCTTTTGATGATTGATATTCTAAACGCACAAATGAACGTCCTAACTCAAGTGTATAGGGCAAATAATCTTCTATAAACTTTTCTGAAAATTTAAACATGTGAGATGTCGCAATCTGAGGAAGTCCTTTTTCATTTAACTTAATATCTTTTCCTGTAATAAAACGATACCCTCCCAGAATCAAATGAGCATCAGGATCCCATACTATTAATTGCTTACATGGGCACTCCATTACATCAAATTCATCTATATCACATGCCTTCCCTGTACCTCCCCCTGCTGTGCGAAATGCGATCTCGCGCAACCGTCCTATCTCACGCATAATATTAGGAGAATTAAAAGCATCAACCACATAAATGTGATTGTTCCCTTTATTTGTTCCACGCAAGAATTTATCAGGAGTCAGTTCCGCTTCTATTAGTGATTGAGGTATTGGATCTATGATTTTTTCTTCCATGATTCTATATTCAAACTTTCTAAAATCTTCTACTGATTTTTCAAGTTATACACTATGTCTTTTATTTCTGACGCTTGTTTTGACGCATGTTTGCCTGACATCAAATTCTTCCATGAAATGGGATTTCCTACTTTGATTGAAAATTTCGCATTTTCACTACGAAATATCTCTCGGGGCAAATATATCATTTCAATATTAAACTTTAATCCCAAGCGCACGCGTAATTTTGCAAATTTATAAAAAAACGACGAATTTTCAGCATCAAAATACATCGGAATTACATCTCTTTGGTATTCTACGCTTTTATTTACAAACATTTTACGCCATTCAAGGTCGCAAATTGTTCCATCGGGCTGTCTTCGTGAACATAATCCGGCTGGAAAAATTATTATCGGATCATTTCCTGCCATAGCTTCATCAATAGCATTTGACGAATTCCGGCTCTGTTTTCCATGTTTGTTTATTGGTAAGAACACCCCTTTAAGAGGCTTTATTGCCATCAACAAATCATTAACCACAAACTTTACATTTCCGCCATATCGTTTCGTAATATAATCAATCATAGTCATCCCATCAAGAGCTCCCAACGGATGGTTTGAAACAATAACTACACGACGATTTTCTACTGAAGGTAAATTCTCCTCTCCCAACACTTCATACGAAATATTTAAGCTATCTAAAACACCCGCACAAAATTCAGCATCAGTTTTATTTCCATTCTTCTCCATCAAGTCATTAAGTTGTTCTTGACAGATAGTGCGTTCAAGCCATCGAATTATAAAACGAGGGATATATCGGTAATATCGAGGGATGCGCTGACGTAACACTCCATCGACATCAATTTTCATTACAGCAGAATCTTTCATAACTACAAATTTATGAATTTTAGAGGTAATAGACACCTATTTAAACTAATTTATGTAAATTTGCAATATATCAAATCCTCCATTCATGCAAAAAAGAAAAACCCGAATATTTGTATACGCTCAGATATGCTACGTGTTAGTTATTTGGAGCGCATTACAATTATTTCCGGGAGCAGAGGCTTTTAGCACAATGCTTGCCTTAATTGGGGCTTGGCTAATAATAGCCTATACCTACAAAAAATGTGAACATCGAAATTTAACAGGATGGTGGACATTACTAATTACAACAACAGTTTTATCAATAGGGATAATCGCAAATGTTCACCACTTCACTACTATCTCAGGAGGGACAACAGCCTTACCCGTATTAAATAATCCCGATGCCCATAGATATTATTGTGACGCATTAGCATCAGCTAATTTGCCAGGAGGGATACCAGCCCCTTCAAACCAACGTGGATACGGATTTATAATCTCATGTATATGGCAACTAACAGGAGTTACAATAGTTGCGCCATTGATTCTAAACATGATATTAATCCTATTTTGCATCATAATTAGTGGTATAATTTCTAAACGCATAATTAGCACCCACCGAAATCATTCTCCCTCTTGGGTTGCAACATGTGCAATGATTATGACTGCGTCAATATGCTATTATATCACATCTGGCACTATTCTCTTAAAAGAAGCCTCCTTGTGTTTTGGCATTGCATTGTGTGCTTTAGCATTAAGTTCTATATTAAAAAAAGATTACACCCACATTTCCAAATGCGATTTTTTCTATTTCATATTAGGCATTATTATTCTCGCAACAATTCGATATACATTTATTCTATTCATTATCGTTGCAATTATTTTAGCCTCAAATAAAAACACCTTTAGGAAAAGAATTGTAGCACAATTAATCTTGTTAGCAATTTGCATTTGCTCACTACTAATTACATCTTATTACTTATCATCAATTGCTCATAATGCGCTCGACAAAACAGCTGAAATAATTAATGGAAATGAAGCTGCCTACTTTTTCTTTTCCAGCAAGTACCACTATGCTTATGACCAAGTGTTTGGGGATTACTTTTCATATCCCACATGGAAACGAATTCTTTGCTTACCCATAAGTGCCATAACTCAATTCCTAATTCCATTCCCTTGGAACTTTGGACGTGATGCAATATACGGATACACTCTCGATTATGCCCACATTGCCTACCCTTGGTATTTAATAGGAGGCTTAATCTTATATTTTATTTTATTTGCATGGGAAAATGCCTCATCTGAGATTAAGCGCATTACGCTAATAGGCATAATTCTATGGCTCATTCCTGCATATCTTTTTGCCGGGACAGTATCAAGATATGCGCTCCCATTTATTCCTCTATTAATTCCTGCAGCAGTATGTGTGTGGGATAAATATCTCAACAAAAAATCATTCCGCATTTGGGCTTACATATATTGTTGCCTACTGATATTCACATTAATAATCTGTTATTACTTACAACAATCCGAAATACAATGAAAATCACAATTATTACTGCGACAAAAAACAATGAAGCTACGCTAAATGAGACCATCAATAGCGTTATCAACCAAACACATACAGACATCGACTATATCATTATTGACGGGAATAGTACCGACAATTCATTAGACATTATAAAGCAATGGCATGCCAAATATCCTAACATAATAAGATATATCAGCGAGCCTGACAATGGAGTATATAATGCGATAAACAAAGGTCTAAATCTTGCTAAGGGTGAAATCATCGGGTTACTTCATGGCAATGACTATTTCTCATCATCGAATATATTATCACAAGTTGCCGAAAAATTTAAATCGACACAAACCGACATGATATATGGCGACATCAACTTTGTCAACAAAAAAGGAAAATGTGTCAGACATTATTCCTCAAAAAATTTCACCCCTAAGATGCTAAGCATAGGTATAGCGCCACCCCACCCTTCTCTATATTTAAGAAAAAACATACACGAAAGATACGGGAATTACAATGAGAGCTATATCGTGGGAGCTGACTTTGAGCTATTCGTCAGACTAATGCTCATTTATAATGTTAAAGGAGAATATCTTCCATTAAACATGGTTACAATGAGAACCGGAGGATTATCAACTCAATTAAAAAATCGACTATTTACCAATAGCAAAGAAAAACTGAGAGCTTTAAAAGAAAATGGAATAAAATCATCACCGTTCTCACTCCTTAAACGATATAAATATTCCTTTATCCAATAAACGCTTTATCAAATAGCGCTAAGGAGGTTCAAAAGATCGCGACGAGAGATTACCTTTATTTCATTAGCATCATAGTCAATTATACCCCTCTCTCTCATGCTGTCTAATGTTGCGATAAAAGATGTTCGCTGAACTCCAAATAATGCATACAAATCTCGTTGCTTACATGTCAACACTATATCTGTACCCCCATTTTGTGTCAAAGCAGTAATCCAGAAAGCAATGCGCTCTTCAAGACTTCCTATTGTCATTGACAATACTCCTTCTATAGAACGCTGAGCATTCATCGAGAGAATATTTAACAGATTAAACATGAATATTTGGTCAGATTTCAGAATCTCCATGTACTCAGCTTTAGATATTTGCAAAATCCCTGTCGGCTCTATCGCTGTAACAGTACATGGGTATTGCGTAGCCTTTCCAAAAAGAAATTCAGGGGCAATCACTTCAGGAGCAGTCAATGTTTGCGAAACCTTAAATCGGCCATTGGCATTTTCTATTTTTGATCTTACACTACCTGAAATTACAAATTTTATATGCGTACATGTTTCACCTGCTGTAATAATTTGTTCTCCGGGTAAATATTTCAAAAAATGAAATTTGTATTTTTCTATTATTTGAGAAATACAATCTCGGCTGACTCCATTAAACAGAGGTAATCCCATTAATATTTCATACATACTATTGTTCATCGGCGAAACATTATACGTTAAATATCAACAAAAATAATGTTTTTATTGTTTATCTGCAAATCTTAAATATTCATCACATTTATAAAATCTATATCACCATAGATTATTTCAGTTGTTTATTATCTTTAGATAATTTACCTTTGCAATATCAAAATAATAATTACTAATCTTTTAAACAAAATAAATTATGGCAACTAAATTCTTCAAATGCAATCATTGTGGAAATGTTATCGAAAAAATAGTAGATGCAAAGGTTCCTGTTAAATGCTGTGGCGAAAACATGCAAGAGCTTGTTGCTAACACAGTTGAAGCAAGCACAGAAAAGCACCTCCCTGTTGTTACTCGCATCGATGACAATACTTTAAAAATTGAGGTTGGTAGCGTTGCTCACCCAATGCTTCCTGAACATCACATTGCTTTTATCTATATCGAAACTGCAACAGGTGGCACTCGCATAAATTTAGCTGATAAACCTGAAGCTATTTACCACACATGCAATGGCAAACCACTTGCAGTATATGAATATTGCAATCTACATGGTTTGTGGAAAGTTGAGCTTTAATCTTGACGATGTTTACGGTAGAGTTGCCACGAATTAATCGTGTTTTGCCAAAACACATAAGCTGCAGGGCCAATTGAAGCAAGAGGATTTAAATAAGTAATTGTCATCCACACTGCCAAAATAGTGTTCTTTTGACCTAAACCCTGCCCTCCTACAACTTTATCACCGTTTATACCGCCAATTTTGCGTCCATAATAGAATTGCGCACAACATATTATACCTGAGAGTAATGCGATGAGCAACATCTCAGGTATTTTTTCTGAAGGCTCAGCCATTACAAATGTTACAGCTTTACCCACTACTATGAATAGTGCTACTGACCAAATATAAAACGAAACAGATTGTCTATCTGAAATACCTTTATGGACTCTCGGTAAAAATCTCTTTAACAGCAAAGCTAATATAAGAGGCAACAAAATCATAGGCAAAACACGTCCACTTATAGTCAACATTGACTCTACCATTGACATTTGAGCATCACTACCCATCATTGTAAACAATATCGGAGCAAGAATCGCCACTGTAACATTGCTGATAATTGAAAATGTTGCCAATCGAGAAATACTTCCTCCTAACATTCCCGTTATTACCGGGGCAGCAGTAGCAGTTGGGCAAAAAACACAAATAAAAGCTCCTTGCGCTACCGCATCTCCACAAGGAAGCAACGCAAAATAGACAGCTAAAGCCCCGAACACTTGTATTGCCAACAGACTCCATGATAAACTCGTTACCCTAAACTCCCTAAAAGATATTTTACAAAATGTTATCAACAACATTGTAAAAATCAAATATTGAGATAGAAACGCTATTTTTTCTATTAACTCATGACAAAAAACGCCCCCAAACATTGCAATAGGGAGCATCCATGGTTTTATTCTTCTTTTTATTACAGCTAAATTCATACTGCAAAGTTATAATGAAAATTTAAAGTTGGGAATTCATTTTATAATTTTTCATTTTTTCATTATTTTTGCATAAAAGTATCTCATATGACATTACGAAAAAGGATTATATCAACAGCGAATTTTGCCGACACAAAACCCCACTATGAACTCCTTGATGGTCTGCGTGGAGTGGCTGCAATTCTTGTGCTTTTCTACCATATATTTGAAGGCTTTTCATTCGCTGAAATATCCAATGAAGCTGGAGATGGAATTATTACCACCCTCAATCATGGGCACATTGCTGTTGATTTTTTCTTTATATTATCAGGATTTGTAATTAGCTATGCCTATGATGATAGGTGGAAAAAGATGAATACATGGCAATTTTTCAAGCGGCGCCTAATTCGCTTGCACCCTATGCTGATAATCGGTGCTATAATTGGAGCTGTTACATTTGCCATTGCCAGCTTTGAGAAATGGGACGGCACAACATCTCCAATCGGCTTAGTAATGGTAGCCTTATTATTTTCAATGCTCATGATACCGGCAGTCCCTGGTGTTCCCTATGAGGTACGTGGCAATGGAGAGATGTTTCCATTGAATGGCCCGGGGTGGTCGCTTTTCTTTGAATATATAGGGAATATACTCTATGCCCTATTTATACGCCGGCTATCTACAAAATTATTAGCTACTCTTGCTGCTATTTTGGGCGTGCTACATGCGTGGTTTTTTATAGGCAACATTTCTGAATATGATATGGTGGGGGTTGGTTGGACTATTGATGAGGTTAATTTTTGGGGTGGACTCGTGCGCATGCTCTTCCCTTTCACAATTGGGATGCTCTTAGCCCGCACATTCAAGCCATGCAAAATCAAAGGTGCATTTTGGATTTGTAGCATAATGCTAATAGCTATTTTCTCAACTCCTTATATTGCACCGGAAAATGATATCAGTCTTAATAGCCTTTACGAAGTAGTGTGCATTGCGATTATATTCCCATTCATTGTATGGTTAGGGGCATGTGGTAGCTGCGAAGGGCACACATCTAAAATAAACAAATGGCTTGGCGATATTTCCTACCCATTATACATTGTACACTACCCCATAATGTACCTATTCTACGCGTGGCTGATAGAGAACGAATATTACACATTGCAGGATTGCATAGGAATGGCTCTGCTTGTCGTTGTTTCAAGTATAACACTCGCATTCCTCTGTTTGAAACTATATGATGAGCCAGTGCGTAAATGGCTTGCAAAGAAACTTCTAAATAAATAACTGATTATAAATAAAATATTTCTCGACTCTTTTTTATTTTTCCTCTTTCGTTTTTCATTTTTTTGCTATCTTTGCATCAAATATCGGGAAACACGTGAAAATCGTGTGCTGTCGCGCAACTGTGAGGAAAGATTTTTCTTTCTGTAGCCAGGAACCGAGGTCGTTGAGATACGATCACAAGTCGCTTTCGCATGAAAAAGTGAGACTTCACCACACAGAAGACCGATTTCGGCACAAATTAGTGATTGTCAATCATTTCATCGCAAGCGATAAAATGGTTGATTTTTATTTATAGTCGGTTTTATTGACAACTAAACGTAACATATTATTCCTATTAATCTCATTTGCTTTAAATGTTTTTGCAAGTGATAACGATGATTTATACCTCGACTCAATATTTCAAGTTCAAGAGGTTACCGTTGTCGAAAATCGCAAAAAAGAGATTATTCCGGCAAAATCTCTCAACGGAGATGCACTGCAAAATCTCAACTCACAATCAGTAGCCGATGCTCTGAGATACTTTTCAGGAGTACAGATTAAGGATTTTGGAGGTGTTGGGGGGATAAAAACGGTCAACATTCGCTCAATGGGAACACATCACATAGGTGTTTTCTATGATGGTATACAACTTGGCAATGCACAAAACGGACAAATAGACCTTGGCAGATACTCACTCGACAACATTGAAGAAATCCAACTTTATAATGGTCAAAAGAGCAATATTTTTCAAGGGGCAAAGGATTTCGGATCTTCAGGAACTATTTATATACGCACACGCCGTCCACGATGGGAAGATGGGAAAACTCAACGCATCATAGCCCAATTCAAAACCGGCAGTTTCAGTCTTGTAAATCCTGAATTTGTGTGGGAACAACGGCTAAGTAGCCACATCAGTTTATCAGCAAGTGCTGAATACACACGCTCCAACGGAAAATACAAATTCCGTTATCGCCGACTCAATCTTGATAACACCGTAGCCTATGACACAACAGCAACTCGCCAAAATGGCGACATTGAAGCAATCAGAGCTGAAGCATCACTATTTGGCTTCACTCACACAGGGCGTTGGAGTGCTAAAGCCTATTTCTACGACTCTGAGCGAGGAATACCCGGTGCAATCGTGAATAATGTGTTCCGAAACGGAGAACGCCAATGGGATAGAAACATATTTGCTCAAGGCTCATGGGAAAATATCTTCTCTAAACGTTATCAGATGAAGATAAATGCCAAATACGCCTACGACTATCTCCATTTCCTTCGCAATGATCCTAAAGAATTATATATTGACAATCGCTATCACCAGCAGGAAGCTTACATTTCCATGGTGAGTCTCACTCGCATCACTCCTTGGTGGGATGCGTCTTTGTCAACCGATTTTCAATGGAACAAGCTAACATCCAATATGGCAAACTTTGTGTATCCAGAACGATTTACCGAAATGGTAGCGTTGGCAACAACATTGAGAGGCTATGGCTTTGACGCACAAGCAAGTTTGCTGGGGACATTCCTACAAGACCGCTCCGGTAACGGACATACACACAAACGCAAAACGAGCTATCGCTCCGAATGGACTCCTGCCCTATTCGTTTCATGGCAACCAATGGGAAATGCAGATTGGCACATCAATGGATTTTCAAAGAAAGCATTTCGAATGCCCACATTCAATGACCTATATTACACCGAAATAGGGAATAAATATCTTGAGCCGGAATACACTTATCAATATAGTATTTCATCAATCTATCGGCACAAATTCAACAACTCCGTCATAAAAAGCATATCTTTACAAGGAGATGCCTATTTCAATAAAGTAACAAACAAAATTGTAGCCTACCCATCAGGTCAACAATTCCGTTGGACAATGCTCAATCTTGGCAAGGTGGAAATCTTAGGATTAGAATTTTCTACAGAGGCAGAAGCCCAATTAGACAAAATAGGTCTCGGAATGAGACTAAACTACACCTATCAAAAAGCACGAGATTTTACTGACCGGAATGATGCTTACTATGGTCATCAAATCCCCTATGTCCCTTTACATTCAGGCTCAGTCATTGCAAGAGCATCATTTCAAGGGTGGGATTTAAACTATAGTTTCATATATACAGGAGAGCGCTATAACGCACAAGAGAATATCCCCACAAATTATGAACAGCCATGGTACACCCATGATGCCTCTATATTTAAAAAATTCAATATAAACAAAATAAAGTGTCGTGCCGGAGTTGAGATAAACAACATCTTCGACCAAGATTATGAGGTAATTCTCAACTACCCAATGCCCGGACGCAATTTCAAATTAACTTTAAAAGCCGATATATAATGAAATTATTTCGCAACATTTTCCATTTGACACTAACTGCAACATTACTAACTGCAACATCATGCAGTGAAGGAGAGAGCAACAGCAACGAAGGAGATGATGGACCTACAATATGTCCAACATATACGATTCAAGGAGAGATTGTAAACATCACAGTCATTGACTACAAGCCCGCACCCGGTCAATTTATAAATCAAGCGCCTGAATATACTGCCGGTGACACCTATGAGATTATATGCAAAAAAGCGACAGAATTATTAAACAATGGCGACATGATTTCACTTGGGGCATGGGGTGGATATGTTACCTTAAAGCTAAATAGCCCTATAGAAAACATCTCAGGGAAATCCGACATGCGCATTGTGGGAAATGCCGTTTACGCCAACGCATCAACTGAGAGTGTCAGATTTGGAAGTTCAGAGCCCGGAATTGTGCTCGTGATGCAAGATACAAATGGAAATGGTCTTGCCGATGACACATGGTATGAACTAAAAGGGAGTGAGACAGTCAACGGAATAGATGATTACACCGTTATCTATCATCAACCTGCTGAAAATGCAACTGCCGATAACTATATATATTGGGAAGCATCAAATGGAGATAGTGGCTACATCAACAATAGTGGACATCATGAGCAAAGTTTTTTCCCCATGTGGCTAAATAGCGAGACAATGACATTTCATGGACGAAGATTACCCGACAATGGCAAATTCAACTCCTCAACTCAAAAATATGATTTGATGTGCTACAACGGATATGCCGACTGTCACCCTAATAACACCAATTTATCCTGCCTTGATATCGATAACGCTATCGATTCTAATGGGAAAAAGGTAAATTTGAGCCACATCAATTTCATAAAAATATATACCGGTGTTTTGCAGTCAAACGGACCTCTTGGCGAATGTTCTACCGAGATTGCAAAAATTGAACGATTAAAATACGAATAATGCTTAAAAATTCGGCAATAATAAAACTTCTCCCCTTCCTATTGCTCTTAATAACAATAGGTTGTCGCGAGGATATATACATCCAACAATCTACATCTACTGAAGTTGGAGAGCCTCGATTTACGGGTATTGACGGTTTTTATCTGCTCAACGAAGGAAACATGGGCTCAAACAAAAGCACCCTTGACTATTTTGACGAAACTACAGGGACATATATTAAAAACATATATGCCGAACGTAATCCTTCAGCCGTAAAAGAATTAGGCGATGTCGGTAATGATTTGGAGATATATGGTTCAAAATTGTATGCCGTAATAAATTGCTCTCACAAAGTTGAAGTAATGCGTGCTTGTGATGCTACACACATCACAAAAATAGATATTCCCAATTGCCGATATGCTCTCGGGCATGGCCGATATGTGTATGTTAGCAGTTATGTTTCGCCCATTCAAGATGATCCCAAAGCTCCACGCGGAGCAATATTTAAAATAGACACTCTTTCGCTCAATGTTGTAGATCGCATTGATGTAGGATATCAACCAGAAGAGATGGCTATCAGTAACGGTAAACTGTATGTTGCCAACTCAGGTGGCTACCGCGCACCAAACTATGATACAACGGTTTCAGTCATCGACCTTGACTATTTTATTGTAACCAAAGAGATTGATGTTGCGATAAATCTTCATCGTGTAAAACGAGACTCTCGTGGAATGATTTATGTTACATCACGAGGCGACAATGCCGACATTCAATCATGCTTGTTTGTAATTGATCCTCAGTTAGATATGGTTGTCTCAGAAATTGATACCCCCGTAAGCGATATGTGGATACATGGTGATTCGGCATATATTTATAGTGCAGCGACCAACGATTTGACAGGGAAAACATCTATTTCATACTCTATTCTCAATCTCAATACTCTGCAAATTGCTGATGACCAAATCATTAAAGACGGCACTGAAACCGAAATCAAAATGCCTCATGGCATAGCTGTACATCCCATCACCGGAGAAATTTACATTACCGATGCCCGCAACTATGTGTCATCAGGTCGCATACATTGCTACTCCCCCGATGGCATAAGACTTTGGAGCCAAACCACCGGCGAAATTCCTGCACAATTTGCCTTCAAAGGCTCAATTGAATAACATCTTTTTGTTTATATCTGACATTTTACTAATTTTATGGCATTAATATTTATTGCCATGAAATCTTTACGCTTTCCTCTTTTCGCAATAGCCTCGTTTTGTTATCTAATAGGAGTTGCTCAACACCATGTTAATCAGACAACTAACAAATGTATTGAATATGTCATAGGCGATTCCACAGCAGCTGCCGATGATGCTTACCAAATACTTCTTGACAACATACCTGTCGATCCAGAATACACAGCACCCCAATTTGCCATCATCGACAACAACAAACGCTTTTACATGAGCCTTGGCGCAACAGTAAAAGCCATTGGAACATATGATTGGTGCAACCCCTATGACAACCCCACTGATTTCAAAACCAGCGATTTATATAAAGCATCACCGGGCAATGAACAATTAACGCAGATGACAATAAAATCAAGTAGCGTGAATTTCAACATTGTGGGTATGCCCTCTAATAAATATCGCACCGGTATATTTATCGCCCTAACATTCAACGGTGGAACAGGAAACGAGTTTATAACAAAATGTGATTACGCATATATAAAAATAGCTCGTTTCACACTCGGCTACGCATCAAGCCTTTATGACGATAAATCGGTGAATCCCTACCTCATTGACGGAAATGGTGCAGGAGCGTCAGGAGCTCATTCCAACATGACTTTTAACTATCAACGATACCTCAACCCCTATTGGAAATTTGGCGTTGCACTTGAAATGCCACGCCTTAGCATGACTCACTTCAACAAAGAGGAAACAGATCCAAATCAAAGCACACCCGACTTCCCATTTTACCTACAATATGGGTGGAATCAAAACAACCATGTCAGAATTTCATCAGTCATTCGCACACTACCCTACATCAACAGCGTAACACAAAAGCGCACATCTCTCATGGGATATGGGGTGAAGCTAACATCGGCATTAACAGCTCGCAATGCCACTATATTCCTAATGGCGCAAGGCGGTGAGGGTATAGCCAACTACCTGAAAAACAACGAAGATAGATTTCTTGATTTAGTCCCAGACGATCCTGCAACAGGGCAATATCGTCGCACTAAATCATGGGGAGGATTGTGTGCAGTTCAATATGATTTCTCTCCTTCTTTATTCTCTACTGCAATGTGGGGATATATGCGCAACCATGTTAACGAATATGCTGGCGGTATCATTCCTTTTGACTGCCAACTAAAATATGAGCACTATGCGGCAGTTAATTTCATTTGGCGTGCATCACCATTTGTCAATATCGGTGCTGAATACAACTATGGCATAAAGCGCACCTTTGACAACACCGCTATCCACAACAACCGCATCTCGGCCATGGTCCGCGTCGGTTTCTAAAATACAACGCCCGGCTTAAGCCAGGCGTTGTTATATACAAGAAGTAATTGTTATGCGAACTTTGACCAGTCAGTGTTGCGCATATCGCCTGACTCAGCAAACTCTGTGTGGAATGCAAATGCAGCCTTGAGAGAGTGAGGTGTTTGACCACCCTTGCCAAGTTTGAGATAATCCCAAAGTAATTGTTTGTATTCAGGGTTAACGCAATTTTCGATGATTGTTTCAGCACGTTGAACAGGATCTTTGCCACGAAGGTCAGCAATACCTTGATCAGTGATGAGAGCATCTACTGAGTGTTCGCTATGGTCAAGGTGAGAAACCATTGGCACAATGTTACTAATCAATCCGCCCTTAGTTACTGATGGGCAGCTGAAGATTGACAAGAAGCCATTGCGAGTAAAGTCTCCTGAACCTCCAATACCATTCATCATCTTAGTGCCAAGAACATGAGTTGAGTTGATGTTACCAAAGATGTCGGCTTCGAGTGCAGTGTTCATTGTGATGAGACCTAAACGGCGCACGATTTCAGGATGGTTAGAAATTTCACCTGGACGGATAAGGATTTTATCACGGAAGAAATCCATGTTGGCCAACACTTCATCCATCATATCGTCAGAGAACGTCATTGAGCAAGTACTTGCGAAACGACATTTGCCTTTTTTCATCAAGTCGACAACAGAGTCTTGAATAACCTCAGTGTACATGTCAAATTGAGGAATTTCAGCAACTTCGCCAAGTCCATGAAGCACCGCATTTGCTACATTACCCACACCTGATTGCATAGGGAGGAATGATTTAGGAATGCGACCTGCACGCAATTCGCCTAGGAGGAAATTACATACATTTGCACCAATCAACATTGTTGTTTCATCAAGGTCGGCAAAACTCTTAACGCCATCTTTTGCATTAGTTTTAACGATACCTACAATCTTAGCAGGGTCAACATGCAAGATGGGTGTACCAATGCGGTCGCTTGCTTTATAGATGGGTATTTCGCGACGATAAGGGGGATCAGCAGGAATATAGACGTCATGCAATCCACGGATAGACTTGGGTAATGCCTCATTTAACTCAATGATAACCTTGTCGGCAAGCATCGCAATTGTTGGTGATATGCCCATACCTGTACCAAGAACAATGTCACCATTGTCATCAATATCTGCTACTTCAAGGATTGCAACATCAAGCTTACCAAACACACCATAGCGCATTTTTTGAGCAAGTTCAGAGAGATGCAAATCAAAATAATGTGCATCATGAGCGTTCAAACGTTTGCGAACATCAGCATTACTTTGATAGGGTGTGCGCATATTGATAGCGTTAGCACGAGCAAGCGCCCCATCAACATGGTCATTAGTTGACGCTCCTGTAAAAAGATTGATTTTAAATTCGCGTCCTTGTTCATGCTCTTTCATTGCTTTTTCAGCAAGAGCTTCAGTAACTACCTTTGGTGTTCCTGAGGCTGTAAAGCCAGAGAAACCCACGTTGTCTCCATTTTTTATGTGCTCAGCAGCTTCTTGTGCTGAAATAAAAGGGATTGCCATTGTGGTAAAATAATTTAGGGTTATTTTTATTTTAATTTATATTCAATTTTGTTGTTTAGTTTTTCAATAAATTAGGTTGACTATATCCACCGCATTTACTAATTTTGCACAAAAATAGACAATTCTAATTGTTCTTACAAAGTTTTTTGCGTGTTTATCACCCATAGAACAAATGAATTTTCCTTATTTACAATCATTTGATTATGTCAACACAAGCAACCACACTCGATAACCCTATTTGCGACAAAAAATTATTCATTGAGACCTACGGATGTCAAATGAATGTTGCCGATAGTGAAGTTGTAGCTTCAGTAATGGAAATGGCTGGATATTCTGTTACCGACAATATTGACGACGCTGATGCTATTCTTCTAAATACATGTTCGATTAGAGATAATGCTGAACAAAAAATAATCTCTCGCTTAACATTTTTGTCGTCATTGCGTCGCAAACGTCGCAATCACCCACTCATCGTTGGTGTTATCGGTTGTATGGCAGAACGTGTTCGCGACACCTTGATTAATGATTACGAAGTTGACTTGGTGGCTGGTCCCGACTCTTATCTTGACCTCCCTAACCTTTTTGCTTCAGTTGAAGCCGGAGAAAAAGCGATAAATGTTGAACTCAGCACAACAGAGACCTATCGTGACATAATCCCTGCACGC
Source organism: Muribaculaceae bacterium (assembly GCA_017520235.1). Classification (GTDB taxonomy): domain Bacteria; phylum Bacteroidota; class Bacteroidia; order Bacteroidales; family Muribaculaceae; genus RGIG4079. The sequence continues at coordinate 15,500 of JAFXGB010000222.1, forward strand.
ATCACAGGAAATGTTGTTTCAGGTTTCATCAGCATCATGCGCGGATGTAACAATTTCTGCTCTTACTGCATTGTCCCCTACACTCGTGGCCGCGAGCGTAGCAGAGAAGCAGCAAGTATCCTCAACGAGCTGGCCGACTTGCGCAACAAAGGATTTAAAGAGGTTACTTTATTAGGACAAAATGTAAATAGCTATAAATACACCGATGGCGATGGTAACGTCATCACTTTTGCCCAACTGCTCTCTATGGTAGCAGAAGCAGCTCCCGAAATGAGAGTACGTTTCACCACATCTCACCCTAAGGACATGAGTGACGAAATCATAGAGATTATAGCTCGTTACCCAAATGTGTGTAATCACATTCATCTGCCTGTACAATCAGGTAGCAACTCAGTACTTAAAGCGATGAATCGCCATTATACTCGCGAATGGTATCTTGACCGCATCGCGGCAATCAAAAAAGCAATACCTGATTGCGGTATCTCTACCGATATGTTTACCGGTTTCCACAACGAAAGTGAAGAGGATTTCCAAGAAACATTGTCATTAATGCGAGAGGTGGGATTTGATGCTGCATTCATGTTTAAATATTCTGAACGTCCAGGTACAATGGCATCTAAGAATCTACCCGACAATATCGCTGAAGATATTAAAATCGAGCGTCTTAACCGCATGATTGCGCTACAAAATGAATTGTCGCTTGAATCAAATCGTCGCGATATAGGCAAGACTTTTGACGTACTTATTGAAGGTATTTCAAAGCGCAGTAAAGAACAATTTGTGGGACGCACTCAACAAAACAAAACAATGGTATTTCCTCGTGGTAATTACCGCATAGGCGATACTGTCAAAGTTAAAGTTTTAGAGGTATCATCGGCTACACTCATTGGAGAATTAGTATAACTATATCGTAATATGGCACACATGATTTCTCAGTCCAAAGAGGAGCTGTGGAACAGGAACTATATAGCCGTATGCATTGCAAATTTCCTGCTCTTCTTTTCGTTCTATTTACTACTGCCCATGTTGCCTTTCTATCTGCGCGACTCATTTCACGCCGACAAGCAGTTGATAGGCATCATACTTTCAGGGTACACAGTTACAGCCCTGCTGATACGTCCATTTGGAGGGTTTATTGTTGACAGTTTTCCTCGCAAGACAGTGCTTCTGATATGCTATTTCGCATTCTTTATCTTCTTTGCCGGATATCTGATTGCCGGAACTATTCTCCTATTTGCTATCATCAGAGCCTCTCATGGACTAGCTTTTGGAGCTGCAACGGTGGCTAACAGCACGATGGCAATTGATGTATTAGCGCCAACGCGAAGAGCCGAAGGTATCGGATATTATGGTGTTAGCAACAACTTAGCCATGGCGATAGGGCCTTCAATGTCAATGTACATGTATGACCATGGCATAAATCCTGATATTATTTTTATTACAGCGCTCATCACTTCGGGACTTGGCTTAATTCTCAACTCTACAATAAAAAACAAACAACGCCAACTGATAAAAGGGAAACAACCCATCTCATTAGATCGTTTCATTCTCACCAACGCTTTCCCTGAAAGTTTCATGGTGATGTATTTCTCATTTGCCTATGGTATTTTATCCACCTATGTTGCAATATACGGCAAAGATGAAGTGGGTATCAACGGCGGAAGCGGAATGTTTTTCCTAATACTTGCCATCGGACTTATCGGAGCTCGCATGCTTTCAGCTCAATGGATAAAAAAAGGGTTACTGACTCGAAACATAGGCGTAGGAATGGCTATCACGATAATCGGTTACGCAATGTTCGTCCTTTGGCGCACACCTGAAGGTTATTACACATCAGCAATGGTATTAGGGTGTGGCTATGGAGCTATGTGCCCCTCGTTTCAAACGGTATTCATTGACCTTGCGCCAAACAGCCGACGAGGAACAGCCAACTCCACTTACCTCACATCATGGGATTTAGGACTCGGCATAGGTGTTCTTGTTGGAGGCTCGGTTGCCGAACATTTATCCTACCACACTGCCTACGCACTTGCCACAATGGTGTGTATAATAGGGTTTGTGGCGTTTCTATGGCACACAGCGAGCCACTTCAACCGCCACAAACTCCGTTAAAAATTAGAAATCAATACAATATGCATATAGCTCGACAAGACAAGACCTTATTACAACGTTTAGCAAAAATCAAAAACGTTGCTGCTGTTTTATGACCTAAATAAAATACAAATGCCCTGAAAAACATTCAGGGCATTTTGTTATTTATCCACATTATTAGTTGAAGATTTTGAAGCCGACGAAGAATGTGCGAGGAGCTGTGGGTCCGTAAAAATATCCTGAATCGCGGTAACCTCCTTTATCAAGGTCCTTTTGGAATTCGTCAAGAATATTTTGTATGCCGGCATTTACTTGTAGTTTTAGGTGATCTTTGAGAATAAATGTGTAGTTGAGCTTAACATTTAAGTCAAAGAATGAGGGGGTGTGTTCCAATATGTCATTTTCGATATATGAATAGGGATAATCAGCTGGAATTTCTGAAAAATCAGGAGCAAAATGAGGGACATGCATCTTACCAGTATAAATACCTGACAATGACCAATCAAAATTCTTAAATGGAGATCCCGACAATGTAAAATAACCATAATAATCAGGAGTACGCATCATGTTTTTGGTTGGTGCGACCTCTTCGTTTTCACTCCAATACTCATATTCTTTATAACGGCTACGTTGAGCAGTAAATCCAAGTTGCAAAGCAATATCATTTCCATGGGCTATCTTGAAATCAAGATTTGCTCCATATACTCGTGCACCACTACCATTGCGACGTTCTTGAAGCATATTTCCCTGCTCATCGTGTCCTACTGTTTCAAGAATAAAGACATCACGCAAGTCAGTATAAAATCCTTCAAGAAGTACATTTGCTTGCCAATGTCCCACATTAAATACCCAGTCGATAGAGCCACTGAAGCTATTAGACTTTTCGGGTTTCAATCCATCGGCAAGGTAAATGAGAGTACCCTCTCCTCCTACTGCTGTAATGTGCAAGTCTTCGTCATAGGCTTGAGGCGCACGGAAACCGGTTGACCAAGTCAAGCGAGTTTGAAACTTATCAGAGGGTTTATACATTAAGTTTACACGAGGGCTAAAGATAGGATTATCGATAAGATTGTGATTATCAATACGGAAACCTGCAAGCAAAGTAAACAATCGCATTTTCCATTCATTCTGTAAGAAACCGCCAAAAATCTCAACATCTTGCTTCATATCACGATTATAACCAATCATTACATCATGCATTGAGTTGTTTTGATACTCAACTCCGGCAGTAAATGTAGCAGGGGCAAACAAACATTTGTCATAATTGCCAACATACATACCTCCTGCAACCCATGTTATATCATCGGTTTTTCCGTAAGCATCAGGATTTTGTTGCGCACCATAATAGCTATTTCGGTCAATGTGTTGAACAGAACCATATATCGACATTTTGTGCTTATATTCATTAAAAAATTGGTCATAGCTCACACCACCGCTATTAATGATGTGCTTTGTTTGTTCTGTAATATCAGACTGGAATGGTTCCAAGTCAAACTTATTACCACCACGACGGAACTCATTGGTTGTGTGGTATTCAACATTCAATTTGCCATAATGCGAGGGTTTGTAATAAGCATTAAGTCCAAAAGTGTTTGCATTAAGTTTACCTACTTCTGAAAAACTATCCCCATCACGATCATAGGGGTTACGATTACGATAACTTTCGTAAAGAGCGATGCCATAAGTGCCATCAGATGAAACCAACGATGCATTGGCATTAACTACTTGTTCCCAAGCATCTCCATCCATACAAGACAATGTCGATGACGCACTAAATGAGTTCTGCACAGGCTCTTTAGTGATAATATTAATAGTTCCACCAACAGCATTTGCGCCAAATAATGCTGAGCCACCGCCACGCACTACCTCAACACGATCAATCATGTTTACAGGAATTTGTTCCAACCCATACACTCCTGATAATGCGCTCACAACAGGACGGCTATTAATCAAAATTTGAGAATAAGGACCTTCCAATCCATTTATGCGCACTTGAGGAAATGCGCAGTTTTGACAACTGTTTTCAACGCGCAATCCCGATTGATAATTTAATGATTTGGCAAGATCTGTTGAATTTGTCTGCTCAAAAGTTTTTGTATTCAATACATTTACAACAACCGGAGCTTCACAACGACGCACAGCATTGCGACTTGCAGAAACGACAACTTCTTCAGTCAAAAGACCTTCTACAGGCATCTTTACATGCACGTCAAGAGGGACATCTTTTGATACTTTCACTTTTAGCTCTTGAGTATGATAACCTATGAGTTGAACTCTCAATGTATATTCTCCTTCCGGAATATGATTAAATTGAAATTTACCATATTCATCAGTATTAAGCCCTTGGCCGGTTTCTACTATGAGTACTGCAGCATAGGCAATATCATCTTCTGTAACATCGTCAATTACATGACCATAAATAGAGTTCCCTTGACGATGATCATGTTTGTGGTTATGATTGTGCCCATGGTGTTGAGCAGAAGATTCTGCACGCATAACAACTGTTGCGCTCATAACAATGAGAGCAAGCAGCATAAAAATCTTTTTCATTATAAGGATTATTTTGTTGCTAATTAATAATGTAATTTTTTGAGGAGTGAGGTCCTATGATTTAGCAACAAAAAGGGGGTGCACGAAAGTTTACGTTTTCAATATTGACTTTTTTGAAATTGACACATTCAACTTCAGAGCCTATTTTATTTATAATTTCATATACAACATAATCGCCACTCGAGACACTAACTTCCTCTCCCCAAAAAGTTGACAAATGTGAGATAGCAAAAATTTGAGCATCGGTGTGAGCGTGATTGTCTCCCGCATAAGGGTGAGAGTGGACAATCTTTATACCATCAATAGTGTGGGTGTGGGTAAATAACGAAAATCCTGCCTGATAAGACAAGAAAAGCATCAGCATTAATGCAGATATCAATATGCGCTTTCTATCGTTTTTCACACTTTATCCATTAAATCGAGTACAAAGATAACATTTTTTTGTCAGTTTTTAGCCTTTATATCTTGACAAGGGGTGTTTAATGTATTAAATTTGCAGTTTATTAGGGTGAATAGGCTCTATGCGAAACCCAGAGTTAATTTATATGAAAAAGAAACATTCAGGCATATCTGTTTTTAGTGCACAAATAACATCAACGATAAGTGTTGCGTTGGTGCTATTGTTACTTGGTATTGTCGCATTCATGGGAATCGCAGCGAATTCAATAACTAATAATATCAAATCCAACATGGGTTTTGATGTCATACTGAAAGAGACAGCATCAATACAAGATATCAACCAATTAAAACAGCATTGGACAAATGCCGATTATGTTTCAAGCACAAAATATTATTCACCTGAAGACGCCTTACACAAATGGCAAGCGGAAACAGGTGAAAACCTCATAGAACTACTTGGGGCAAACCCTTTCAGTCCGGAATTTGAGGTAAAAGTAAAACATGAGTATGCCAATGTTGATAGCATCAAAAAAATCACATCACTCTTCCAATCAAATCAATGTATTTCGGAGATTAAAGTACACTCCGATATGATTGATGCAATCAACAACAACATTCAAAGCATCGCATTTATTTTGGTACTCATCTCAGCAGCGTTAATGCTCATATCATTTGTACTAATCAACAACACCATCAGACTCACGATATATTCTCGTCGCTTCTTAATCCACACCATGAAACTCGTTGGAGCTACTGCCGGATTTATTCGCCGACCATTTATCATCAACAACATTCTGCATGGATTCATTGCTGCCATAATCGCTATTCTGTTTTTAGCAGGCACAATTTACTATATTCAAACTCTTGACTCAGCAATACTCAATGTCATCAATCTCGAATCCATTGCATGGGTATTTGCCTCTATTATATTACTCGGCATCATAATTTGCGCACTCGCTGCATTATTGGCAACTAACAAATATCTGCGCATTGATTATGATGACATGTTTAAATAACGAATTCAAACAAATTATAAATAATGGCACTATCACCAAACAAATCAAAACAAGAAAGTAACATTGAAGATAAAGATGTTTATGTGCGTATGCCTCTTGCCAAAATCAATTTCATATTAATGGCAATTGCAGGCGTTATGATTATCGTAGGTTTTCTTTTGATGCTCGGAAGCAGTTCTACTCCTGAAGAATTTAACCCCGATATTTTCAGCACCCGTCGCATTATCGTGGGTCCTACTATTGCATTCTTAGGATTCCTATTTATGGGTTTTGGCATTATCTACCGGTCTAAAAAAGATAACTAAAGTACCCGATGGATATTCTTCAATCAATCATAATCGCCATAGTTGAAGGGCTCACAGAGTTTCTTCCTATTTCCTCTACAGGACACATGATTATCGCTCAAAATATTTTGGGTATTGAAAGCACCGACTATGTGAAAGCGTTCACATTTATCATTCAGTTTGGTGCAATACTATCAGTTGTGTGGCTCTATTGGAAACGCTTTTTCAAACTAAACAACACCCCTGCCCCGGAAGGTGCATCAGCGCTAAAACGCCTACTCCATAAATATGATTTCTATTGGAAACTATTCATTGCCTTTATCCCTGCTGCTGTTCTCGGGCTGATATTCAGCGATGCAATAGATGAAATGTTGGAAAAAGTGTGGGTGGTAGCCCTAATGCTCGTTTTGGGAGGCATATTTATGTTATTCTGCGACAAGATATTTAACAAAGGAAGCGAGGAAACCCCTATGACTCAAAAACGTGCATTTATGGTGGGGTTATTCCAATGCATCTCAATGATTCCCGGAGTATCTCGTTCAATGGCAACAATTGTGGGTGGTATGTCTCAAAAGATGACACGCAAAGCAGCTGCTGAATTTTCATTCTTCCTTGCTGTCCCAACCATGCTTGGCGCTACAGTTTACAAAGTCTACAAACTTATCAAAGTGGGTGGTATAGAGCTTATCACCAATAACTTAACTACACTCATCATAGGCAATGTTGTTGCGTTTATAGTCGCTGTACTTGCCATAAAATTTTTCATCGAATTTGTCTCAAAACATGGATTTAAGGCATTTGGATGGTACCGCATAATCGTTGGTGCTGTCATACTCATTATGCTTGCATGCGGAGTCAATTTACAAATAATGTAGACCATGTTAAATCCAATAGAAGGAGAAATATTATATATTGACAAGCCATTGCATTGGTCTTCTTTTGACGCAGTAAAACGTGTCAGAGGAATGCTCGTGCGCCGATTAAAACTAAAAAAAATCAAAGTTGGACACGCCGGTACCCTTGACCCATTAGCCACAGGTGTAATGATTGTTTGCACAGGGAAAGCCACCAAACGCATCGATGAACTACAGGCACATGTAAAAGAATATATTGCAACAATAGCTCTCGGTGCAACGACTCCTTCTTTTGATCTTGAGACTGAAATTGACGCAACGTTTCCTACAGAGCACATCACTCGTGAACTTGTCGATGAAGTTTTATCTCAATTTATCGGAGAGATACAACAAGTTCCACCGGCATTTTCGGCATGCAAAGTCGATGGGAAACGAGCCTACAAAATGGCACGTAAAGGTCATGAGGTAGAACTTAAACCGAAATTACTTGTTATTGATGAAATAGAATTATTGGAATACTCTCCCGAAAGCATCACAATACGCGTAGTGTGTAGCAAAGGAACATATATTCGTGCATTAGCTCGAGACATTGGTAAAGCGCTCAATTCAGGAGGTCATCTCTCAGCATTACGTCGCACTCGAGTGGGCGATGTAAGCATCAACCAATGCTTGTCGGTTGATGATGCAGTAAAAATGCTTGATTCCGTTGAAATGGTTATGCCTGAAGAAAAATAAATAGTTAATATTAACAACTCAAGATACTTATTATGAAATTATCTCAATTCAAATTTAAGCTCCCAGAAGAATTAATTGCCCAAGAACCGGCCGCTCAACGCGACGAATCTCGTCTAATGGTTGTAAATCGAAAGACCGGAGAAATTGAGCATAAAATATTCAAAGATGTTATCAACTACTTTGATGAAGGAGACATTTTTGTTTTCAATGACACAAAAGTATTCCCCGCTCGCCTTGATGGTAATAAAGAAAAAACAGGAGCACGAATTGAAGTATTTTTACTACGCGAACTAAATTCAGAGCATAAATTATGGGATGTTCTTGTTGAACCGGCACGAAAAATTCGCATCGGCAACAAACTTTATTTTGGAGAAGACGAATCAATGGTAGCTGAAGTTATTGACAACACCACTTCTCGCGGACGCACTCTTCGCTTCCTATATGATGGAAGCCACGAGGAATTCAAAAAAGCTCTTTTTGATCTTGGAGAAACTCCACTTCCTGAATACATCAAACGCAAGCCTGTTGAAGACGATGTTGACCGCTATCAATGTATCTTTGCTAAGAACGAAGGTGCTGTTGTAGCTCCTGCGGCTGGGCTCCATTTTAGTCGCGAACTATTGAAACGCATGGAAATAAAGGGTATTGATCAAGCGTTCCTTACTCTTCACTCCGGACTCGGCAATTTCCGCGAAATTGACGTTGAAGACCTCACAAAACACCGCATGGATTCTGAGCAAATGGAAGTTACTTCCAAACTTGTTGAATGTGTAAACAAAGCTAAAGACAATGCTAAACAAGTTTGTGCTGTAGGCACATCTGTGCTTCGCGGTATCGAAAGCGCAGTGAGCATGGGGGGACACATGAAAACATATACAGGATGGACCAACAAATTCATTTTCCCGCCTTATGACTTTACCGTTACAACCTCTCTTATAAGCAATTTCCATCTCCCCTATTCTACAATGCTAATGATGGTTACTGCATTTGGAGATTATGACAATATTATGAATGCTTATGATGTTGCAATCAAAGAGGGTTATCGTTTTGGAGCCTATGGCGATGCAATGTTGATTATATAATTATATAATTATAAAATCAATGATATTAAACGAACGTGATAACCGTCACAAGCAAGTGCTTGCGGCGGCTTGTCAAATGATGACAGCCGCACGCACAGCCCCTAAGGGGAAAGGTGTTGACATAATAGAAATAGCACTAATTGAGGGAGCTGATTTAAAATCGCTCTCTGATACAATGATTTCTATGGTTGAGGAACATGGCATGAAATTCTTCTTGCGTGATGCAGAAAACATAATGCAAGCCGAATGCGTAATTGTCATTGGAACGCACAGCCACCCACAGGGATTAAATTGCAGTCATTGCGGATATTTAAAATGTGAATTGAAACCATCGGCTGTTCCATGTGCTATAAATAGCACCGATGTGGGAATTGCTATCGGTTCAGCTTGTGCTATGGCGGCTGATTTGAGATTGGATACTCGCGTGATGTTTTCTGCTGGACTTGCTGCTCAACAATTAGACATTTTGCCAGGGTGTAAACAAGTTTATGCAATAGCTATATCAGCATCGTCAAAGAATCCATTCTTTGACAGAAAGCCAAAGGAGCCACTACAATAATTAATCTTTAAATGTAACGCCGTCAATATCCCCCAATCGAGAAACAAGATTTTCCCGATGGTCGGCACGTATACTCAAAACCATGGAACAAGAGTTGTCAAATACCTGCTCGACAATCTTAACGCCGGTATCTTTTACCACTCTCATTACCTCATTCATCGACAAATAAGGGAATGTAAAAGATACTTGAGCCATTTCATGGCACTCAATAATATTCCCCGCATTGATAGCCTCTCGTGCTGCCTCTCGATAAGCAAAAATCAACCCTGATGTCCCCAATTTTATACCGCCAAAATAGCGAACAACGATTATCACTATATTGGTTAAATTAAACGAATTAATCTGTCCAAGAATAGGCTTTCCAGCAGTTCCACTCGGTTCTCCATTGTCATTACTAAGAAACTCTGTACGAGCAGCACCTATCATATATGCCCAACACACATGACGAGCATCAAAATATTCCTTTTGATATCGAGCAACCACCTCCTTAGCCTCTATTGCCGAAGTTACAGGTATAGCAAAAGATAAGAACTTGCTCATCTTCTCCTTATAAATTCCCTCAGCAGGAGCATCTAATGTGTAAAATGTATCACCGTTGCTCATATTTTTGCTATTAATATATCCACAAAGTTACGACAATCTGTTTTTATTGACAAATTTAATCTTTCTCCTTCTGAAACAAGTTTATTTCTAAACAAAACACTATCTTTGTAGAATAAATTCTTAACAACTTAAGCCATGAGGTATCTTTTGTTTCCTATTTTTTATTTTATATCATTAGCGACAATATTTGCCGCTAATTATAAAGGGGAAATAATAACCGATAGCCTTCGTCAGTCAAAGATTTATCCCGGCACAATGCACGAGTATAAAATATATATCCCTCAAGAATATGATGGAAAGAAACCTGCGTGCCTATACTTTGGTTTAGATGGTATTCTATACAACGCACCGGCAGTAATGGATAGTCTCATTACCAGTGGAGATATGCCTATAACAATAGGCGTATTTGTTCAACCCGGAGTAATAAAGGACACCAATGGAAATGTTATCAGATACAATCGTAGCAACGAGTTTGATCGCACCGATGGAACATTTGCTCATTTTATTGAAACAGAAATCCTTCCTGCAGTAGAAAGCCACAAAACAGCTGACGGAAAAGCAATTCTCATTTCTAAAGACCCTAACGACCGCGCTATTTCAGGAGCAAGTAGTGGAGGGATATGTTCCTTTGTTGCGGCTTGGTTCCGTCCCGACCTTTTCAGTCGTGTATATACGACATGTGGTACCTATGTAGCAATGAGAGGAGGGAACGAACTCCCCGCATTAGTCCGCAAAACCGAGCCTCAAGCCATACGTTTTTACATCCATGATGGCAGTCAAGATGTGTGGAATCCCATTTTTGGACATTGGTATGAATACAACCTGTTAATGGCTTCAGCTCTTGAATTTGCGGGATATGAATTAGAGACAAAGTGGGATGACGGAAATCACAGTATCAAAAATGGGTCAAGAGAATTCCCTACTGCATTGAAATATCTTTGGAAAGGATACCCCGAAAGAGTAAAACCGGGAATTTCTCAAAACAATATGCTCTCACAAATTATAATTCAAGGAGAAAATTGGGTTGAAACATTTGAAAAAATGCCTAAAACAGCAATCAACATGGCCATTTATCCTGATGGCACTCACATGGCAACAACTGAGCAAAACTCTGATTGGCTCATTAACTATACAATTAATAATGATGGATCAATCTCTAATAGGCAACAATTCTATTGGATACACAACCCATTCCATCAAAAACAAGAAATCAAAGGAATGGTATTTGATACTCTTGGAAATCTTTATGTTGCTACTGAATTAGGTATTCAAGTTTGTGATCATAATGGACGAGTCAGAGCAATACTGCCCTATCCATGCTCAAGTAAAATAGATGCATTTGCATTTGCAGGAAATATGCTTTATATTAAATCAGGTAACACAATCTATTCTCGCAAAATAAATGCTACAGCCCACAAAAGCACCGACAAGCACATCAGTGTTAAATCGCAAGGACAAGGATAAACATTAATTTCTAAAAATATATTAATCTAAAAAATAAGCGACACAACAATTATGGCAAATTGGTTTGAATGTAAAGTAAGATATGACAAAATGATGGAAAACGGCTTACAAAAGAAAGTAAACGAGCCTTACATGGTAGATGCTCTTTCTTTTACCGAAGCTGAAGCTCGCATCATTGAAGAATTAACGCCTTTCATCTCCGGAGACTTCTCTGTCTCAGCAGTAAAACGCACTAAAATCTCTGAAATTTTCTGGGATGACAGTGCCGATAAATGGTATCTTGTAAAAGTTGCATTTATTACAATCGATGAAAAAACCGCAGTTGAAAAAAAATCAACAACCCTCATTCTTGTTGCTGCAAACGATTTCAAAGGCGCACTTGACAACTTCATGGAAGGGATGAAAGGGACAATGGCTGACTTTGAGGTTGTTTCTATTGCAGAGACTCCAATTATGGATGTTTACAAAGTAAAATTAGGCACAACAAAACCTGCTGAGCAAACCGCAGAATAAGATCTATGGAAATGATACGTCAAAATATTCGCAAGTATCTCGATTCTATCCCCAATGGAGTTGAACTTGTTGCCGTATCTAAATTCCACCCACAAGAGGCAATTCTTTCCGCATATAATGAGGGGCAACGAATTTTTGGAGAAAGTCGCGCCAACGAATTTGTTGACAAAGCAAAATCATTACCTGATGACATTAAATGGCATTTCATTGGACACTTGCAAACCAACAAAGTTAGATTAATTCTCCCTCACGTATCTCTCATTCACAGTATTGACTCAGAAAAACTGCTGACACTTGTTAACAACGAAGCAAAGCGCATAAATCGTGTTGTTGATGTATTGCTCCAAATTCATGTTGCTCAAGAAGATACAAAATACGGGTTTGTCCCCGAAGAGCTTATTTCCCTGATTAAAAGCGAAAGGACAATTTCATTAAAAAACGTCCAAATCAGAGGCATAATGGGAATGGCGTCAAACACCGACGATACTAATCGCATTGAGCGAGATTTCATCGCCATAAAAAAAACATTTGATACATTAAAAGCGTTACCTAATATAGGTGATAATTTTAGCATTATCAGCATGGGGATGAGCGATGACTACCTTTTAGCAATAAAGCATGGCAGCAACATGGTGAGAATAGGCTCAAGCATTTTCGGATGTAGATATTAATAATTAACCCTAATAAAATTAAGAACATGGCACAAGAAAAAAAGAATTATTTATTGCCAATCATCGTGATGATTTTCCTATTTGCGATGATTTCATTCGTTACTAACCTCGCATCACCAATGGGTGATATCTTGAAAAACCAATTCAAAATTCCTAACTGGCAAGGGACTCTTGGGGTTTTCGCTAACTTTATTGCATATGCCGTAATGGGTATTCCCTCTGGCGCGTTACTCCAAAAACTCGGGTACAAGAGAACTGCTCTCATTGCCGTTGCTGTAGGTTTTATTGGTGTTGGCATCCAAACATTATCTGGTGTAGCTGAGAGCTTTGCAGTGTACCTATTAGGAGCTTTCGTTGCCGGCTTCTCAATGTGTATGCTTAATACTGTAGTAAACCCAATGCTTAATACATTGGGGGGCGGTGGGAAAAAAGGGAACCAGCTCATTCAACTTGGTGGTTCATTCAACTCATTAGCCGGAACCGCAGTTATCATCCTTTCAGGTATTATGATTCCATCTGTTGCAAAAGCACAAATCAGCGACGTGTTCCCATTGATGTATGCCGCATTAGGAATTTTCGCATTTGCATTTTTAGTCCTTATCCTTTCTAAAATTCCAGAAAAAGTACAAGAAACTGCGACAATCACTACCGACGTTAAAGATGGATCTAAAATTGGTCCAATGTCTTTCCGTCACTTTGCTCTTGGTGCAGTCGCAATTTTCGTATATGTAGGAGTCGAAGTTGGTATTCCTAACGTGCTTCAAAAATGGTTACAAAATGGCGATCTTAACGTCTTACATGTTACAGATGGAGCAGAAGCTATCGCAGCTTCAGTTGCTGCAACTTATTGGTTCTTAATGCTTATCGGCCGTCTCGTTGGAGCAGCTGTCGGGGCGAAAGTCTCAGCTAAAGCAATGTTGACTACTGTTTCTTTCACCGGAATTGCATTAGTTCTTGGAGCAATATTCGCATCAACAGAATCTATGGTAAATATGCCTGTATTTAAAAATAGTGCAGAAGGTCTTTTCGGCTTCGTTAATGTTCCTGTAAATGCAATGCTACTTGTATTAGTTGGTCTTTGCACATCTGTTATGTGGGGAGGTATTTTCAACCTTGCAGTAGAAGGACTCGGCAAATACACTGAAAAAGCATCAGGTATTTTCATGGCATTAGTGTGTGGTGGTGGCGTATTACCACTACTTCAAAATGCAATTGTTGACATGCAGGGTGGCATAGGTTACCAAGCGAGCTACTGGGTAATTGTTGCAGGATTAGCTTACCTATTATTCTATGCACTAATAGGGTCAAAACCATCTAAAAAACTCATTGACTAAACAATCTATCCTTTAATTTTCAAAGTACGTATCACTAGTGGTACGTACTTTTTTTATTTTATTCCCAAAACAGCCATTTCAATAAAATATATTCGCACAAAATCATAGTTTAACATCGTGTAATTTGTCTAAATGAAAGTTTTATTGTATTTTCGTAAATTAAATTAAAAACATTCAATTTTTACAATATAATGAACACAAAAATATTGGATAAAGCAGCTGACAATATTCGCATTCTCGCTGCATCAATGGTAGAGAAAGCTAAGTCAGGACACCCTGGAGGTGCAATGGGAGGTGCAGATTTTATTAATGTACTTTATTCAAGCCATCTAATAACAGATCCTGACAACCCTACATGGATTGCTCGCGATCGTTTCTTCCTTGATCCAGGACACATGTCGCCTATGCTTTACAGCGTGCTTGCTCTCACCGGGAAATATTCTATTGAAGAATTACAACAATTCCGTCAATGGGGAAGCGTTACTCCTGGACACCCTGAATTAGATCCGGAACGTGGAATTGAAAACACATCAGGTCCACTTGGACAAGGGCACACAATGGCAGTGGGTGCCGCTATTGCAGAACGTTTCCTTGCTGCTCGTTTTGGCAAATGGATTGAGCACAAAACTTATGCATTCATCTCCGATGGTGGCATTCAGGAAGAGATTGCACAAGGAGCTGGACGCATTGCCGGATATTTGGGATTGAGCAACTTAATAATGTTCTTTGACAGTAACAAAGTCCAATTATCAACTGATGTTGATGCTGTTACAACTGAAGACTACGCTGCTAAATATCGTGCATGGGGATGGAACGTAATTGAAATTGACGGATGCGATCCCGTTGAAATATCAAAAGCTCTTGATACAGCCAAAGCTGAAACAAAATGTCCTACCCTCATCATTGGTAACACAATCATGGGCCGCGGATGTGTTACTGCTTCCGGCGAAAACTTTGAAGGACAATGTAGCACTCATGGTCAACCTCTTAGCAAATCAGGAGCCGATTTCCCAATGACTGTCAAGAATTTAGGAGGAGATCCTGAAAACACTTGGATAATTTGGGATGATGTGAAAGAATTATATTCACAACGCAAAGCCGAATTACGAGAAATTGTAAAAGAACGTCATGAACAAGAAAAAGAATGGGCTGAAAAAAATCCTGAATTAGCAGCACAATTATACGATTTCATCGAAGGTCGTATTCCTGAAATAAATTTCGCAGAAATTGCTCATAAACCAGGAAGTGCTACTCGCACAGCATCAGCTAATGTATTATCTGTTCTTGGCGAAAAAGTAAAAAACATGATTGTTTCTTCAGCTGACCTTGCTAACTCTGACAAAACTGAAGCATTCCTCAAAAAGACAGGAGCTCTTGTCAATGGAGATTTTTCAGGTGCATTCCTTCATGCAGGTGTAGCAGAATTAACAATGGCTTCAATCATGAATGGTATCAGTCTTCATGGAGGAATGATGGCAGCATGCGGGACATTCTTTGTATTCTCTGACTATATGAAACCTGCTATTCGCATGGCAGCATTGATGAAACTACCTGTAAAATATGTATTTTCTCACGATGCATTCCGTGTTGGTGAAGATGGTCCCACTCATGAACCTATCGAACAAGAAGCTCAAATGCGTCTTCTTGAAGAAATACGCAACTCTGATGGCAAACCAAGCGTATTAGTACTTCGCCCTGCTGATAGTGCAGAAACAACTATAGCATGGGAAATGGCTCTTGAAAACAAAGATACCCCTACTGCACTTATCCTTACTCGCCAAGATGTAAACGACATTCCTGCTATTGCAGGCAACAGATACTCTGAAGCTCAAGGTATACGCCGTGGTGGATACACCGTAATAGATGCGCCACATCCTAAAGTCATCCTAGTGGGTAACGGTTCTGAAGTATCTCTTCTTTGTGATGTCGCTACTGAATTAGAAAAAGAAGGAATTGCATCTCGAGTTGTTTCAATCCCATCTATCGGATTATTCAATATGCAAGATACTGAATACAAAGAAAGCGTTATTTCTCAAGGGACACCAGTATTTGGCTTAACAGCAGGTCTTCCTTCTACACTTTATAGTGTTGTTGGGGCAAATAGCATGATATATGGACTTACTCGCTTCGGAGCCTCAGCTCCATTTAAAGTATTAGACGAAAAATTTGGGTTTACAACTCCAAATATCCTTGAAAAAGTTAAACAATTTATTAACGCTTAGGCTTTGGTTAGTTACAAAAAATCAATTATATCATTTATATTGTAAAAAAATTAGCAATTTTTAATGTCTTATGATTTTTTTTGCGTAACTTAGCACCCAATAACTTAATAGATAATCAAATAACAACAATTAAATTATATTTCTATGAAAAAATGTACATTAATGGCCCTTCTATGTACTTTGTTCATGAGCCAAAATCTTTTTGCTCAAAATGAAACACAAGAGATTACATATGTTGAGGATCCAAGCCAAGGCTATCTTTTCAACTCAATGAGAGATAACTGGTTCATCTCAGGCGAAGGCGGTGGAGCTATCTATTTCTCTCCTAACGACTCTGAACGCAATTGGTTAGATCGTTGGACTCCTGCTGCTTCTATCTACGTTGGTAAATGGTTTTCTCCAATTATTGGAGCTCGTCTTGGTGCTAACTGGATTAAGACTAAAGGTCTTTCTGATTCGCCAAACTATGGTGGCATCGAAATGGATGACAACATGATTGATGGTAAATATTACAAACAAACTTACTCTCATGTTGGTCCCGTATTTGATGTTATGTTCAATTTGACAAACATGGTATGTGGTTACAAACCTGGTCGCAAATACAACTTGACTGCATATGCAGGAGCTGGTGCATATTGGACTTTCGCTAAAAAATTCGAAGAACAAGGAGACAATTCATTCGAGCCTGATGGTTGGAAAGACATGAACGACCGCATTTTAACATTCCGTGCAGGTATCATCAACTCATTCAACGTGAGTGAACAAGTTCAACTCTTCCTTGACCTTCGTTACTCTGGACTTGACAACCACAAAGATGAAATAGGTGAAGCATGGAACAAAAC